>JAAEZV010000058.1 GCA_018222695.1 Gammaproteobacteria bacterium | reverse complement strand
AAATCCCACCCGCCATCCTGGCATGTTGTAGCTCTTGGAGAGCGTAAAGAACTCCACTGCAATGTCACGCGCGCCGGGTACCTGCAGAATGCTGGGCGCCTCATACCCGTCGAAAACCAGATCGGCGTAGGCAAGATCGTGAACCACCCACAGATCATGTTGTTTTGCGATCTCTACCACCCGCTCAAAAAAGGGCAACTCGACACAGTGCCCGGTTGGGTTGGAGGGAAAATTGAGCACCAGCATTTTAGGCTTGGGGTAAGTATTGCGAATGGCGGACTCCAGTTCCTCAAGGAAGCCCGCTTCGCTCTGCATCGGTACGTGTCGCAGATCGGCACCAGAGATCACAAACCCATAGGGGTGAATCGGGTAGCTGGGGTTCGGCACCAGGATCGCGTCACCGACACCCGTAGTGGCCAGAGCCAGATGCGCCAGGCCCTCTTTTGAACCCAGCGTGACGATAGCCTCTGTCTCGGGATCGAGGGATACCGAGTAGCGATTCTGATACCAATCACAGATCGCTTTACGGAGTCTGGGAATACCTTTTGACTGGGAGTAGCGGTGCGTGTCGCCGCGCCCAACCGTCTCGCGCAACTTCTCGACAATGTGAGGCGGTGTGGGCTGGTCAGGGTTGCCCATGCCGAAATCGATAATGTCTTCTCCGCGGGCACGGGCGGCCTGCTTCAATTCACCAATGATATTGAAGACGTAGGGCGGGAGACGCTCAATGCGTTGAAAATGGGTATCCACGAAGTCGACGCTCGTTTCAAATGCCGCTTAATCAAGCCCCAATAAGGCAGCGAGATCATCCGCGGGACGATAGCCCGGCACCATGAGGCCCGAGCTGGTGACAATAGCTGGTGTACCAGATACCCCCATGTCCTGCCCCAACTGGTACTGGGCAGCGATGGGGTTGTCGGCGCAGTCATTGACGGGCAGTTCCACACCTGCCTTAAGCTCAGTAAGCGTGGCCTGCTGATCCTCTGCACACCATGCGGTAGCAAGCTTCTGCGCGCCCTCGGAATCCACTCCCCCTCGGGGAAAAGCCAGATAGCGGACCTCAATACCTTTGGCATTCAGTTGGTCGACCTCCCGGTGTAGCTTTTGACAGTAGAAACACGTGACGTCGGTGAACACAGCGATGTAGTCGCGGGTCTCTCCCTCGGGAGAAAAGACCACCATGTCCTCTACCGCCACCGCCGCCAGCTGCTCCTTACGGGTCACCGCGCGACGCTCCTCGGTGAGATTAATAGCGCCCGTGGCACTGGTCTGATGCAAATCGCCATTGAGGAAAAAATAATTACCGTCCTCTGTCGCATAGATCATCGGACCATTCTCGATTTGCACTTCTGCGATACCGGGCGCCGGGCTTGATCGCACCGCTTCAACACCAATGGGCTGACCTGCGAAGCCCGTCAGGGCGGCCGCCATTTTTTCCTTGAGATCGTCCGCCAATGCGAGTGAGTCAAACAACATGGCAAACAGGCCGAAGCCGAGCACACCATACCGGTGGGCTCGCCGCAAAGTGTGACTTAAAGGGTTCATCTTCCTGATTCCTCCCATGGTCTCAATGGAGGCCCCAGATTAGCGGAGCCTTTTAGCAACGCTCAAGGCGCCACTGGTTCAATCCGGGCATGCGCCGCAAGCAGAGGTCGGGAGTGTAAAGGATCGCTCTGAGGGGCGCGAACAGCCCTAGCTGTGGATTCTGCGGGCTGGTTACGCCCGCAAAACGGCGCTGCTCCTCAGGAGGAGAGCTTTTCCTTGATCCGCGCAGCTTTACCGGACAGTTCACGCAGGTAGTAAAGTTTCGCCTGTCGGACATCGCCCCGCCGCTTGACGTTGATACTGTCCACCAGTGGGCTGTAGGTCTGGAAGGTCCGCTCAACACCCACACCGTGGGAAATCTTGCGTACCGTGAACGCCGAATTCAGACCACGATTGCGCTTGCCAATACAAACGCCTTCAAATGCCTGCAGCCGCTCTCGGTTGCCTTCCTTCACCTTGACCTGAACGACAAGGGTATCGCCCGGTGCGAAATCGGGTAACTCCCGACCCATCTGCTCGGCATCAAGCTCGGCAATAATTTTGTTGGTGCTCATGACCTTCTCCCATCACCGTCCCGCAGGCGGTGATCGATTTATCCGAAAACTGTCTCTACGCTCGCCCTGATTCATCAGTTTAAAACGGCGTCGCACCGGCTTTTTCGGCTCGTCTGAGCCCGGGTTTTCTGACCGGCTTTCCCGCGAGCGCGCGATCATACCTGTTCGGATCCGGCTTGTCTGCCCCCGTCAGCCGGTAAAAGACCCCATTTCTCAAGCAACGCACGGTCCACCTCCGCCACCTCATCCCACACCAACAAGTCGGGACGCCGATCCAGTGTCCGACGCAATGCCTGCGCCCGACGCCAGTCTGCAATCGCGCCATGGTCGCCGCTCAAGAGCACATCGGGAACAGACTCTCCCTCGAACACCTCGGGTCGTGTGTAGTGTGGGCAATCCAGCAGTCCATCCGTAAATGAATCCTGCTCCGCAGACGCCTCATGGCCCAACACACCGGGCAGCCAGCGGGTCACCGCGTCAATCAACAGCATGGCAGGTAGCTCGCCGCCGCTCACAACAAAATCGCCGATGGACACCTCGAGATCCACCTCTCGCTCAATAAATCGCTCGTCCATGCCTTCGTAGCGACCTGCCACCAAGATCAGGCTGGAAGCCTCTGCAAGGCGACGGGTCAGCGCCACATCCAGTTTGCGCCCCTGAGGTGTCAACGCGATCACCGTTGAGTCTGAGCCCACCGCAGACCTCGCCTTATTGAGTGCAGCAGAGAGTATCGGTGCCTGCATGACCATACCGGGCCCGCCACCGTAAGGCCTGTCATCGACCGACCCGTGTCGATCGGTCGCCTCAAGGCGGGGGTCCTGCAGGTGCAATTGGCACAGACCGTTCTGAAAAGCCCGACCGGTAACACCCCACTCGGTCAGCGCAGCAAATGCCTCGGGGAAAAGCGTCAACACCGCAAACCGGAAAGCCGGGCTGTTCTCAGACATCGACATACCAAACCACCTCTATCCTGCGGTCAGGGAGGTTAATATCTGTGACCACTTCGTCGGGGATCCAGGGCACCAGATGCTCGAGGTCATCGATACTCCCTTCGCAGGGCGCAACCACCAGCACGTCGTTCGCTCCGGTCTCGAGCAACGTTTTCACCCTGCCCAATAGTGAACGCAACCCGTCTTCGGTGCACCACACCTCAAGCCCCTCTAGGTCACGCCAATAAACTTCATCATCACCCGCAGCCGGGAAATGAGCGGCGGCCACCTGAATTTCGTGGCCTCTGACCGCCTCGGCTTGAGTACGATCTGCAACGCCACTCAGCCTGGCAATATGCCCCTTACCGTGAACCTGCAGCGCTTCTACCACGACAGACTGACAGGCAGACCGGGGTGCTTCCGGCGCTGCAATCAGCGTCAGGTCAGACAAGGATAAGAGGAGGTTTGGATCATCAAGGCGGACCCTGAGGCGGACCCAACCCTTGATACCGTAGACGCCGACAATGTCGGCCAGTGTTAGAAAATCGTGGCTGGGGGACGAGGATTCATTCATCGGGCCCCTCCAGCCGCCAGCGACGCTTTAGGCAGCAGTCGCTTCAGCGCCAGCCTGATACTCTTTGATCAGCTTTTGTACGCGAGGGCTGACCTGAGCGCCTTTGGCGACCCAGCCTTCAACAGCTTCAACATCAATGCGCAGACGCTCTTCCTGGCCGCGAGCGACAGGGTTGAAGAAGCCGAGTCGATCAATAAAGCGTCCGTCACGCGGCTCGCGACGGTCCGCTACCGTCACGTGATAAAAGGGCCGCTTCTTGGCGCCACCTCTAGACAGTCGAATGACCACCATAGTGTCTTGTCCTCAATATTGGCTGAGAGCCCCGTATTTGCAGGGCTCCGTATCAAAAGAGCGCGGAGGATACAGTAAACAGCGGGGCGTGGAAAGGTCCACTCTGACAGCTAATGGCACCCTTTAGCGGCGCGGAAATCCGGGCGGTAAGCCGCCGCCGGGGCCGCCCGTCATCCCACCGAGACCGCGCATCATGCGCTGCATGCCTCCGCCCTTCATTTTCTTCATCATTTTCTGCATCTGCTTATGCTGCTTCAGCAGACGGTTGAGATCCTGCACCGCAGTGCCCGACCCTAGGGTAATGCGCCGTTTACGCGAGCCGGAGATCACATCGGGATTACGCCGCTCGCGGGGCGTCATGGAGTTGATCATTGCCTCCATGCGATCAAACTGCTTCGTATCGACGTTCTGGGCCGCCTGCGCCATGCCGCCCATCCCTGGCATCTTGTCCAACATGGCGCCCATGCCGCCAATATTTTTCATCTGCTGGAGCTGCTCGCGAAAATCCTCTAAATCAAAGCGGCCGCCTTTTTGTACCTTGCTAGCGAGCTTTTTGGCCTTGCCATGGTCGACCTTCCGCTCCACCTCCTCGATGAGAGAGAGCATGTCGCCCATCCCCAAAATGCGCGACGCAAGCCGGTCCGGATGGAAGGGATCCAGCGCATCCGTCTTCTCACCAACCCCGAGAAACTTGATCGGCCGCTCTGTCACCGTGCGAACAGAGAGGGCTGCGCCGCCCCGTGTATCCGCGTCGACCTTGGTGAGGATGACGCCGGTCAACGGCAGGGTTTTTCCAAACGCCTTCGCCGTGTTGGCCGCGTCCTGACCGGTCATCGCGTCGACCACAAATAAAGTCTCTATGGGGTTCACGGCCTCATGCAGCGCCTTGATCTCGGCCATCATCTCCTCGTCGATTGCCAGACGACCGGCGGTATCCACGAGCAAGACATCGGAAAATGCGACCCGAGCATCTGCAATCGCCCGTTTCACAATGTCGACAGGCTTCTCCTCGGCACCGCTGGGTTCAAACCGGGCGCCCACCTCAGCTGCCAGCGTCTCCAGCTGGGCGATCGCCGCCGGGCGATAGACATCGGCACTGACGACCGAGACCTTTTTCTTTTCCCGCTCAATCAGGTAGCGCGCCAATTTGGCGACCGAGGTGGTTTTACCCGCACCTTGGAGACCGGCGACCATCACGACCGCGGGTGGCTGGGTAGCGAGATTCAGCCCCTCAGACTCGCCTCCCATCACAGCCTGAAGTTCGGCCTGAACAATTTTTAAAAACGATTGCCCCGGGGTCAGGCTTTTACTGACCTCCACCCCTACCGCGCGATCTTTGACTCTATCGGTAAAGGTTTTGACCACCGGCAGCGCTACATCGGCCTCAAGGAGCGCCATGCGCACGTCGCGCAACGTGTCACGGATATTGTCTTCAGTCAGCTTCGACTTGCCCGAAATGGCCTTCAGGCTGCTACTCAGTCGGTCGCTCAATGATTCAAACATGGTGTCAGCTTACCCCGCGGGGATACCCAATCTCGTCTCGAACGGCGTAGTATAAGGATGCGATGAAAGAACCCCAAATCGGTAGCCAGCCCGTCATGAGCCAGAGCACTGCGGAGACACCATGGACAGCACACCCAGCCTGCTGACGGCTGGCCTTGCCATATTCTCGGCGCTGCTTTATCTATTGGCGGTTTGGCGCCAGGTATTGAATCTGGAGACCGGAGAGGATCGCCAGCGCCAACAGATCGCCCTGGTGGGTGCCGCCGCCCTGGCCACTCACGCGCTCGCTGCATACCTTCCCGCTCAAGCGGGGGAATCGAGTCTCGGGTTCTATCGCGTCGCGTCGCTGATGTTTCTCAGCATGGGGGCGATCAGCCTGATCGCACTGGTGGTGCGGCCCCTGCACACGCTCCTGATCGTGCTGTTCCCCCTCGCGGCACTGTCTATTCTGGTGGCCACGTTCGCACCAGATACCAGTCGCCCGATGAGCAACTTGCCCGCAGGTATTCTGTCCCATGTATCCGCCTCGATCGTGAGTTTTGCGGTACTCGCGCTGGCGGTGTTACAGGGGCTTTTAGTAACAGTGCAGTCGCGGCAACTGCGCCAGCACCGTAGCCGTGGCGTGATTCGCAAGTTACCCCCGCTCGAAGCCGCATCCACCCTGTTTTACGAGCTGACCGGCGCCGGCTTTCTGATTCTGACTGTGGCAATTGGTACGGGCGTGGTCTTTATAGATGACTTGTTCAGTCAGCAACTGGTCCACAAAACGGTACTGACTCTGCTGGCGTGGTGCCTATATGCCGTGCTGCTGGTGCAATACTTTCGGCGGGGCTGGCGGGTGCAATCAGCGATCACGGTCAACCTGATTGCTTTTGGCCTAGTGGTACTGGGCTTTTTTGGCTCCAAGCTGGTATTGGAGCTACTGTTACCGCTGACGCAATAGCGTGGCTCGACAGGGCACGAAGCCAACCAAAACAGGCTTGTGTCACCACCGTTTTTTCTCCACCATTTCGTCTCCACAGTCATAGAGGTGTAAGCCACTCTTGAACGAGACATCGCTAGGTCTGCTCTTCGGGGCGCTGGCAATCCTGATTTTGGTCTCCGCTTTTTTCTCAAGCTCCGAGACCAGCATGATGTCGCTGAATCGTTATCGGCTGAAACATCTCAAAGGCACGGGCCACCGCGGAGCGCGACGAGCCATACAGTTGCTACAGCGACCGGATCGACTGATCGGTCTGATCCTGATTGGCAACAATCTGGTCAACATTCTTGCGTCGGCCATCGCCACCGTCATCGCGATCCGGTTGTTCGGAGACGCGGGTATTGCTATTGCGACGCTGGTACTCACACTGGTCATACTCATTTTTGCTGAAATCACCCCCAAGACGATCGCGGCACTTCATCCAGAGCGGGTCGCCTTCCCAGCCAGTGCATTGCTGCTTCCACTGCAGAAATTGCTGATGCCTTTGGTTGTGGCGATCAACTCACTCACGAACGGTATTCTGAAACTGATGGGGTTCTCCCCCGATGAAGCGGGTGACGACGCTGTCTCGCAGGAAGAGCTGCGCACCATCGTGACCGAATCAGCATCGATGATTCCCAGCCGCCACCGCCGGATGTTGGTCAATATCCTCGACCTGGAACAGATGACCGTTAACGACATCATGGCGCCGCGAAATGAAATCTACGGCATCGATATTGAGGCGCCTGATGAGGCAGTCATGCGTCAGCTTAAAAACAGTGGGCATACGCGTTTGCCGCTGTATCGCGACGATATCAATCAGATTGAGGGCGTGTTTCACATGCGCAACCTGAGCCGCGTCTTGGATGGCGGCAGGCTAAATCGGCAAGCGCTGAGAGAGGAAGCGGAGGCCCCCTATTTCATCCCAGAGAATACGCCCCTCAATACCCAGCTCCTCCATTTTCAACGGCAGAAGAAGCGCCTGGGAATGGTGGTAGATGAGTACGGAGATATTCTGGGTCTGGTGGCGCTCGAGGACATTCTTGAGGAAATTGTCGGCAAGTTCACCTCAAACCTCGTTGAGGAAAATGAGGAGATCACCAGTCATGCTGATGGCAGCACCACTTGCTCGGGCACCGTGAGCATTCGTGACCTTAATAAACAACGAAAGTGGGATCTGCCCACCGACGGACCCAAAACAGTGAGCGGACTGGCGCTAGAGGCGTTGGAAGCATTCCCCAACGCCCGGACTTCGGTCCGGATAGCCGGCTACCAGCTAGATATCGAAGAAATTGAAAAAACGCATATCAGCAAAATTCGGATATGGCCGCTAGCAGCCGAAGCATCACCTGACGGCGAGAGCCCAGAAGCCGAATCATCCCATCCCTAGGGCTTGGACCGCCTCTGATCAACCGATGCCAATATCTCCCGCTTGCGCTCATTTGGGGCTGAGAACCACTCAATAATCTCGTTGGCCGTGCGATAGCAGCCTATACAGATGTCCTGATTATTGAGCGAGCACACCTCAATACAGGGGGATTTTACGGGTTGCGTCGTGTCGGTCATTCTCACCCCTCCTCGGCCTGAGCTGCGTAAAACCCGCGAGCAAACTCGTCCAATTCACCCGCTTCAATCGCGCGCCGAATGCCCGCCATGTGTTTCTGATAAAAGCGCAGGTTGTGAATGGTAGCCAACTGGGAGCCGAGAATTTCGTTGCACTTATCAAGGTGTGCGAGATATCCCCGGGAAAAGTTTTCGCAGGTATAACAGTCACAATTTGCGTCCACCGGTTCGGTGCTGCTTTTGTGTTTGGCATTGCGCAACTTCAGTACGCCGGTACTGGTAAACAAGTGGCCGTTGCGGGCGTTCCGGGTGGGCATGACGCAGTCGAACATGTCGATACCGCGCCTGACGCCTTCCAGCAGATCCGCGGGTGTACCCACCCCCATCAAGTACCGGGGTTTTTCCGCAGGCAAGTGTCCCGCCAGACCATCGAGCACCGCCATCATCTCGTCTTTGGGCTCACCCACCGACAGCCCACCCACCGCGTAACCATCAAAGCCAATCTCCGAGAGACCTTCTAGGGAACGCAGGCGAAGTTCCCGATACATGCCGCCCTGAACAATGCCGAATAG
>JAAEZV010000057.1:477-8588 GCA_018222695.1 Gammaproteobacteria bacterium | reverse complement strand
GATGCATGCGGGTGTCACTAACCCTTACGACTACATACTCTGGGGCCAGTGGCCAGATGGCCAGTCCATGTACAACGAGTGGGGTAGCTACACTAACGACTACTGGGCCTGGATGGCTGAGCAGGACGAGGCGATGGAGCCCGCAGGGACCTGTGTGGGTAGCATTGCCATGTTTAACACTGCCACGGCTCACAGTCGCATTCCCTGGGATGAGCGCGACAGCTGGCAGCCGCATCAGTGGGCAGACTGCACACTCAATGAGGGCGCCACACTGGAGCAGGTCATGGAAACCCAGGCTCGCCACGGCGAGCTGATGAAAGCCGCAGGGTTTGAAGGGTGGGGCACCCACGTGTTCACGCCTTATTTGGGCTTTGAGCCGGACTGGCCTTATGACTACGTGGCAATGAACCACTGGTACACCTTCGAGCTTCGAGGCAAGACCGCTGACACATGGCTTGCTTTCCTCGAGGAGCATCCTGAGGTGCAAGAAGAGTCCCAGGCATTGTCCAGTTGTGAGCGTAATCGCAGCTTTGCAGGCCGTATGATCTTTAATAACGCAGATTAACGGTTCCGGTATCCAAGCTAATCTTTGGCTTGGAAATTTTCTCGGTAGGGGCTGACCCTCAAGGTCAGCCCCTTTTTATTGGCTTGCTTTATTCGATACGAGCGGGCAACTTGAGCTTCGCAACCAGGGCATGAAGGAGCTCAATATGTGGAAGACGGTATCGGCTGCGGTGATGGCGACTTGTTGTGCCTCGGGGGCGGCGGCGAGTGATTGTTTGCCCTCAGAGTGGGGCGCGGATGACCAAATCGGTGCGGCCAACCGCATCACGGCGGAGCGAACCGTGGCTGCTGCCCAACTGGTAAAGCAGGGGGCAAGTCATCCTTTGGGTATCGTGATCACGCCCGGCATGCCTGCCTACCCGCCCAGATTCACTCAACTTCAGGTTCTGCAACCGGAGCACCCCTACAGTGAATCAGCGAATGCTTTTGGTTGGGAGGCATCGGCAAATGATGACCTGGTGCAGATGTGGCTTGGCACCGGCCCGCAATTGGATGGCCTGGGCCACCTTGGCGAAGCGGGGGAGTTTTATAACTGCAACCGGGGGAAAGAATTCTCTAAGACCACGGGCCTGACTAAGCTAGATATCAGCCAGATCCCGCCAATGGTGGCTCGAGGTGTTCTCATCGACATGGCCAAGCACTTCGGCGTTGAGCACCTTGGTGCGGGTCAGCCGTTTTCCCGTGACGAGGTGGCGGCGGCTATGAAAGCGCAGAACATTACGATCGGTGAAGGTGATGTCGTGCTCTTCCATACAGGCTGGACCGATGCGATGTTGGCGACTGACCCGGCTACTTGGGGCGCGACGATTCCCGGCATTGATAACGATGCAGCGCGATTTCTTGCCTCGTTCAAACCGCTGGCGGTCGGGGCCGACACGTGGGGTCTGGGGGCGGTGCCGCCCAAGCCCGGCGACAAGGTGTTTTACGATCATGCGATTCTTCTCAAAGAGAACGGTATTTATATTCTGGAGACGATGAATACCGGGCGGTTAGCCAGCGAAGGGGTCGCCGAGTTTATGTTCGTCCTCGGGCAGGCGCGCCTTAAGGGGGCGGTGCAGATGATTATTAACCCTGTCGCGATGTGGTGAGGTCGCGGCGCTATCTCGCGGCAGTGTTGGCAGGCTCGCGAGGTTGATCTTGGTATAGAACGAGCTTCGGTAGCTTGCGTTTTTGAACAGGTGTTCTGGCAGTGACTGACTTGAGTCCTTTCCACTTGGCGATTCCGGTCAAGGATCTCGATGAAACCCTCGCGTTTTATGAGGGGATGCTGGAATGCGCCAGAGGCCGCGAGTCCGATGACTGGGTCGATCTTAATTTTCTGGGCCATCAGCTTGTTCTTCACCGCGTCGAGAGCGCTGCGGCGGTAGTTCTTGATGCCAACCCGGTGGACGGTGAGCATGTGCCTGTACCGCACTTTGGCGTCGTGCTTGACTGGGAGGTATTTGAGGCGCTGACTGAGCGACTTATTGCCCAGCAGTGTGACTTTGTGATCCCACCGACAGTCCGCTTTGAAGGGAGAGTTGGAGAGCAGAAAACCTGCTTTTTGAAAGACCCCAGCGGGAACTGTCTTGAATTCAAAACCTTCCGTCAGCCCGAACGCTTATTTGCGACTGATGCGGAGGCCTATCAGTAAGCGCTGCTGTGATTGCCATTGCGGGGTGGCAGCACAAAGTGCCATCAATCGACGGCCGAAAGCCTGCTGATCCTCATGGTTTGCAGTGCTTGCGTGCTACCATTTCCACGACCACTACAGTGTTATGCGCTCTATGAATCGAGATGCCATTTTGAACATGCTGCAGATGCAGCATCGTATGAACAGTCGGGTCCACGACGACTGGATCAACCAGAGCTTCGAGTGGTACCGCGCCACTTGGATCGAGTGTGGCGAGCTGATGGATCACGTCGGCTACAAGTGGTGGAAGAAGCAAATCCCTGACATGGAGCAGGTGCGGCTGGAGGTGGTCGATATCTGGCACTTTGGTTTGTCCGCCTTATTTGAGCCAGACACCGATCTTGAGGTGTTGGCTGGGCAGATCGCCGAAGACTTCACCATGGTCACCCCCGACGAGTCAGATTCCGGTTCCAACACACGCATACATGCGGCGACCGAGGCACTGGCGCAGCATGCGCTGGAGACCAAAGGCTTCTCTGTTCCCTTATTCCACGCTCTGATGCGCGCCTGCGACTTGTCTGCTGATGCGTTATATCGGCATTACGTCGGTAAAAACGTGCTGAATTTTTTCCGCCAGGATCACGGTTATCAGGATGGCACTTACGTCAAAGAGTGGCAGGGCCGGGAAGATAACGAGCATCTATCAGAGCTGCTTGAATCGCTGGATGCCACTACCTCAAACTTTCCCGAAGCAGTGTATGAGGCGCTCGCTAGCCGCTACGCTGATGTGACATGAGCGAATTTTCAGATCATTTTTTTCAAACGCAGGACGGCCTCAGGCTGTATGCCCGCGACTATGCGGGCCCCGATGATGCCCCTGTCGTGCTGTGTCTACACGGTTTAACCCGCAACAGTCGGGATTTTCAGGAGCTAGCGCCTGTGCTCTCCGAACACTTCCGCGTGCTGGTACCGGAGCAGCGGGGCCGAGGCCGGTCGGATTACGATGACGATGTGTCGCGTTACGCATTGTTGCAATACGTCGAGGACGTGCATGGCCTGCTGAGCGATTTGAGTATTGAGCGTGTTGCGATCGTGGGGACCTCTATGGGTGGCCTGATGACCTTCGCTTTGAATGCGCTGCATCCGGGGCTGGTAACGCGGGCGGTAATCAACGATATCGGGCCGGAAATCGCTGATGTGGGGTTGAATCGCATCAAGTCATATGTCGGTGCGGTGGGCCCGTTCGCGGACTGGAACGAGGCCACGGCGTATTTGAAGTCAGCCAGCGTTGATATCTTTCCGGACTGGGGTGATCCGCAATGGGCGGGTTTTGCGCGTCAGTGTTATATCGAGCATGACGGACAGGTGATTGTCGATTACGACCCGCGGATTGCTGAGCCCCTTACCGCGGAAAGCAACGACACCGAGTCAGAGACGCTCTGGTCCTTGTTTGCCGCGATGGCGGCAGTGCCGTCGCTACTGATTCGCGGTGAGCTGACAGACCTGCTGACAGAAAGCTGTGTGGCGAAGATGCGGGAAGTGCATCCTGACATGGCAGTATTGCCCGTGCCCCGGGTGGGTCATGCCCCGATGCTGAATGAATCAGGGGTTACCGAAGCGATTCACGAGTTTTTGACTGCCTGAATAGCGCGCGAAGCCCGAGATGAGCCGGCGACCGGTGGTCGCAGGCCTCAGTGCCCCGCCTTCATATTGCCCAAGAAATCGAGCTTGCCCAGTGGCGTGCCCAGCTGTCGCAGCACCGTGTACGTTGTGGTGGCGTGAAAGTACAGGTTGGGCTTTGAAAACGTTGCGAGAAAATTGTCGGTCGTAAAGGGAATCTCCATCTTGCCAAAGCGGAAGTACATGTTCTGCCCCGACAGCGCTGCCATAGACTCTGGGGTTTCTTTTTGTAATTCGGCCAGCCCCTCATCGATCAGATCACAGAGCCCCGCGTAGTCGATCCCAGGCTTTGGCGGGGGTGGGTTGAACTCTCCCGCGCGCATGCCCTGAACCGCTCCATATGAGTGGTGCCACACAGAGATCACCTGAAAACTGAAGGGGTTCATGGTCTCGTGAAGCCGATAGTCAACAATATCGCCAAGGGGCATGTCGCTTGCCTCGGCGTGCTCTCGACCTGCTTTCAAAACATTGGCGGTGCTTTGAAGAATTTGCTCGTAGCACATGATGCTGGCGTCATAAAAAGAGAGTTGCATGGGGCGGTGTCCTGTCTTTAGGTTCTAAAAATGGGTGTGGCGGGCAGGTCTGTGTGGGGCACGTTGGCCAGATAGTCATCAATGCTCTTTGCCAGTGTGAGGTCTCGCTCGGTAACGCCTGTGGCATCGTGGCTTGAGAGCCGGATTTGCACCGTGTTGTAGACGTTATACCAGTTGGGGTGGTGGTCTTGCTGTTCAGCGCAGTCCGCCACATGGCTCATGAACTGCCAGGCAGCTTCGAAGTCGGCGAATTGGAGGTCTCGAGCTAACCAAATGCCGTCCAGTCGCCAATTTGAGTGGGCGATCAGTCTTTCTTGAATCTGTTCGGTCGTCAGTGCACTCATGCAGTCTTTTTACTCAGGACCACGCCTGACTCCAAATGATGCGTGTAGGGAAACTGGTCAAAAAACGCCAGACTCTCAATGTTGTGAGTCGCAGACAGTGTAGCGAGGTTGTCGCCTAGCGTCTCGGGGTTGCAGCTAATGTAAAGGACCCGTTTGAACGTGCTCGCCAGCGACAAAGTCGCGGCATCAAGGCCGGCTCTGGGTGGGTCTACCAGGAGGGTGTCGAACTGATAATGCGTTAGTGGCTGTTTGAGTTCAGCGAGCCGTCGGAACGCCCGTTCGCCTGCCATCGCGGCTGTCATATCCTCGGCCGACAGGCGGGCGAGTTCGATGTTGTGGGTTCGGTTCGTTTCGGCATTCCAGCGCGCGGCGGCGGTAGCGGGTTTGCTGAGCTCAGTGGCCAGCACGTTGCCAAATCGCTGCGAGAGCGGCAGCGTGAAGTTCGCGATGCCGCAGTAGAGTTCTAGCAAATCCGTGTCAGTGGCATCGCACTGCTCAAGCAGCCACCCCATCATTTTTTGATTGATATGACCATTGGGTTGCGTAAAGCACTGCTCCGGCTGGCGATAGCGATACGCCTGACCCTCGACCTCAATCACCTCTTCAACCCAGTCGGTGTCCAGAACCAGTTTTTGTTTCCGGCTTCTCCCAATGATCTTGCAGGACAGTGACTCAGCCAGCGTCTGGACTTCAACTTGCCATGTGTCGTCAAGCGGGCGGTGGTAAATCAATGTGATTAGCAACTCGCCGCTGAGTGTCGACAGAAACTCCACCTGAAAGAGCTTGCGCCTGAGCTCGGTTGACCTCTGCAGGGTTTCCCGAAGAGGTGTCATGGCCTCGGTAATGCGTGGGCCGGCAATGGGGAACGTTTCAATAATGCGGGGATTATGGGGTTCACCAGGCGGAAACATCACGTAGTTCAGGTCATCGCCCTCGTGCCAGATTCTAAACTCAGCCCTAAGACGATAACCGCTGGCGATAGAGGCGTGGCGCTGTGGGGTTGGCGGCGCGAGCGGCTTCAGGCGTTCAAGTGCCTTGGCGGCCTTTTCCTGAAAAAGGGCTTCGCACAGCTCAGGTTGATAATCGAGGTGCTGCACAGTGGCTACAGGCAGTTCTTGGGCTTTGGCAGACCGGCAATGCGGCTGCCCACGCGTGCGGGTGAGCCCGGAAATAGCCCCATGAGGTAAATGCTGTTGCCTTTGCCTGTTCCGAGCTGCTGTTTTGTATAGTTCACCAGCGCCCGATTGGCCGGCGAGTCGCCAAAGGCCGCAAAGTACTCACGGAGCAGAGACAGCAACTCCCAGTGAGCCTCCGTGAGCGTAATGCCCTCCTGTGCGGCAAACGCCTCGGCGATATCGTCAGACCACTCCTCGGCTTGAATCAAAAAGCCGTTCTCGTCACAGAGATCTGCGAGGACGTCATCACTGACCATGCTTCACCCCCAGCTCATGCTGTGGGGGTGCTGGCTGACTAGCTCTATCCACCCGGTGGTATCAATTATCGGAAGGGAGCCATTATTCGCTCCATTAGGTTCAGAATCGTCGAGGAGCATCACTGAGCACGGCAGGCTCTTCAGAGCGTCTGTTACTTCAAGCAGCTCGGCATCCATGATTAGTAGCATGTCGCCGGTGGCTAGAAGGGCCAGGCAGTCTTGTAATTGCTGCTGACCGTAAAGGTGATGCAAGGCCATCAGTAATTCACCACGATGTCTGCCGCAGCCTCGGCGGCCGACCACTCAGACTGCGACATGGGTAGGACCGCCAGGTCGTCACGATAGGGCACCGCTTCGTTGTGTGACGCTAGCGCATACACCCGATCGATTTCGTAGTAGGGGAGTGAGCCCAGCAGGCGATGCAGTGACTCATGGCGGTTAGGCTCGGATGTCAGAAGCGCGAGGCCTTCACCGGCAAACACCAGCGTCACCCGTTGTCCAAATGCGCCGGCGGCCAACGCAAGGTCCGCTCCGGCCTGCAGTGCAGTCGACGATTGCGCTTTCCCTGACAGCGTGATGAGCCAGTCCTTGCTGTTGGAATTGGGTGAGAGATCAGACAAAAGATACCAACCGATCTGATTTCACTGCAGCTTCCACCAGCGCCCCAAGCCCACCTATTTGAAAGGGCGCCTCGGGGTCGATGGCATACTCTTCGACAGCCTGGCTGCACAGCAGCATCTCTGCTTTGGTGTCATCTGCGATCTGTTGCCATTCCGCGAGCCGCTCAGATTGGCTTGCAGTCAAAACACCCTCACTTTGAAAAAAGCACTGCCGGATCGTATGCCCTTGTTCGGTAGCTGCCTGAATAAAGCGGTGCGCTAACACGAGGCGTCGCGCGTTTTCGGGGCTGGTTCGAATGATTAGCGAGATTTCCATGGCCTAGATACGAAAAGCCCCGGCGAGGCCGGGGCTTTGCAGTCAGCTATTCCGCTATCAGTCGTCACCGCCAGTGAAGACGGCGATGAGATGAAGCAAGTGGATAAACAGATTAAAGATATTCAGATACAGGCCAACCGTGGCACGAATGTAGTTGGTTTCGCCACCGTGGATGATGCGGCTGGTATCAAACAGAATGAGGCCTGCCATGATCATTACCACCACCGCCGAGAGCGTCAGCGACAGCGCGGGGATTGCGAGGAAGATGTTCGCGATCATCGCCACGACGGCAACGATCAGGCCCGTCATCAGGAAACCACCCAGATACGAAAAGTCCTTCTTCGTATTGAGGGCATAGGCCGACAACGAGAAAAACACCAATGCCGTGCCGGCCAGTGCTTGCAGCACCATGGTGGGTCCGTTTTCCATGGCCAGATAGAACGACAACATCGGCCCGATCGAGGCGCCCCATACGCCGGTAAAGGCGAAGATAGCGGGCAGGCCCTTGGCGCTGTCCGCCATTTTATGAACAACGAAAAGCAGCACGAAGCCGACAACCATCAGCACCAGCGCAAGTGATTGGGGCATGTTGATGGCTACCGCCGCGGTCGCTGTGAGCGCGCTAAATGCCAGTGTCAGTCCCAATAACCAGTAGGTGTTGCTGAGCACCTTGTTGGTGCTGGCAATACTTGCTGCCGGATCCATCGTCGCTGCAGTGGAGAAAACAGGCTTGTCACTCATGATGTGTCGTTCCTTGGGTAACATCGTTCCCCGAATAATAGGGCCGAATGATGGGGAATCCAAGTGCGTCAGGGGGTCGCTGAAAAGACGACAGACACTGACGCAGAGACCGATAACTGTCCGGGCTCATAGCGCGGCGCCATTTCGGCTGACATGGCTGCGGGTGCTGCACGGTTCATCGTCCTGAAAACCGGCGCCCGTTGAGGGCCTGTGCTGATATTGTCGGGTGGCCCCAATGTGAGTCCAGCCGCTTTGGCCAAGGTCTCGGC
>JAAEZV010000057.1:0-467 GCA_018222695.1 Gammaproteobacteria bacterium | reverse complement strand
TCACACGATCAACCATCGCCTGCGCGTCACTCGCAGTGTCAGCGGTGTGGCTGACCGAGGCGCTCATACGGGCATATTCGGGTTCGATCTCGACAGTGCCTTTACCCTCAACCGAGATCGTCTGCGCGGCGATGGTGGCCGAAAAAAGTGTCCCGACGAGGACGATTGGTGCCAAAACAGCTCGTTTCAATCCGCCTGTATCCATGGTGATCACTCCGTCTTTCTTCCGTGAATTCACTTAATCAGATCCGGGGGCATCGATGGTGGTTCCCGAAACGGTATTACCGCACACAAATCTCTCGGCTTAAAGCTGATTGGGGGCTGACTTCCTGAGGGCAAGCTGGGCCGCTACATTTCAATGTAGCGAGACATGCCGTAGTCTCTAGCATTCATCCAGATGAGCGCATAAAGCGCAGAAGGAGACCTAAGATGAGTTTTGTAGTCGTGGCTAAGTTTCCCTGTAAGCC
>JAAEZV010000056.1 GCA_018222695.1 Gammaproteobacteria bacterium | reverse complement strand
GCTACATTGAGGGCATCTTCCCGCCGCTGGAGCAACGAGCAGGCCCTGCCGATGTTGCCCCGGTGGTCGCGCAACTGCTTCGAGCCCATGCCGATGCCTATCGCATCCTGCACGCCGACGCCGACGCGCGCGATCAGTCGATTGCGGTTGGCCTGACGCAACACACCCGCGCCTTCGAGCCCTGGCGAAACTGGCACCCGATTGACCGACTGACCGCGGAGTTTGTGCAACAGGCCTTCATTTGGGATGTCTTTGACGCCATTGAGACTGGCCACTACGCCATGACCAACACTGACTTCACCGCTGACATCGACAGCCTTGCGGGTACTCAGGACTATGTCGGCATCAATTATTACGGCCGCTTTTACGTGCAAATGGATATCGACGCTATGGCGGCAGGCCCGGTCACCCACACCCATGACCCGAGTGACCCGGAAGAGCTCAAGAGTGACCTCGGGTGGGCCCTTTACCCTATTGGATTTAGTGACGTGCTGAACGAGGCTTGGACACGCTACGGCAAGCCGATCCAGATACTGGAGAACGGCATTGCCGACGCGGCTCAACCCGACTCACTGCGCCAGACCTTTATGGTCACTCACCTGCGCGAAGTCTGGCACGCCATGAACGTCCTCGGCGTCGATATCGACGGCTATTTTCACTGGTCCCATTTAGATAATTTTGAGTGGGCGGAGGGCTTTGGCCCACGATTCGGTTTATTCGCTGTGGACTATGACAACGACTTTGCCCGCACACCACGGGACAGTGCCAGCGTCTATGCAGAGATCATCCGTGCCGGCATCAGCGACACAATGTGGGCGCAACATCGCGGACCCTTTTAGCGCAAAAAATCGCCACTCAAGTCGGAGGGATTTGCAAGGCACCCTCCGGCTAGCCGAGAAACCTGGACTATCTGTGGAGATGCCAGCGTGTGGACAACTAAGGCGTCAAGCGAGCAAACTTTCCGCGACATGGTCTACATAAGTATTTCAGTGTGATGCTATTGCGCCGCTGTCTATTGATCTTGGCACTTACAGTTATGGCCGGGTGCGCGGGGCCGGTGCGCGCACCTTATGAGGCGCCGGCAGAAGAAAAGGCGCTTCCCGCAGCGCCATCTGGCCCCCTCGCCTCACTTGAACAACGCATCCAGACTCAGGTGGGGGCCCCAGAGACGATAGACAACCCGAGCGCGGTCTCGGGATTCAAACTGCTCGATCGCAGCGAGGACGCCTTGAGGTGGCGATTGGCACTGATCGACGCCGCCACCCAAAGCGTCGACACCCAGTACTACCTCTATCATGGCGACAGCACCGGATTGATCATTACCAGCCGACTACTGGCCGCTGCTGATCGTGGCGTAAGAGTGCGGGTCCTGATTGACGATATTGGCACCCTGGCGCTGAGTCTCTCGCAAAAACAGCTGCGCGACAGCATGGGTGCGCTAATGATTGCCCACCCGAATATTTCATTCCGGCTTTTCAACAGCAGCAAAAACCGCAGCGCGCTGGGACGAGGCTGGGACTACGCGCAGGACTTTGAACAGTTCAATCATCGCATGCACAACAAGTCACTGACCGTCGACAATCGCGCCACTGTTGTGGGGGGGCGCAATATCGGTGACGAGTACATGGGTCTTCACGACCATTTCAATTTTCGCGACATTGATGTCATGGGCATTGGCCCAGTCGCGAGACAGACCTCTGACGTATTTGATCTGTTTTGGAACAGCGGCTGGGTCATTCACCCCAACCAAGCCACGCGGGACAAAGCGGAAGCCGCAGCGCCAAGCCAGCGCGCGGCAATGGAACGGGAATTACGGCGCTCTCAAGAGCTGGAGCGTTTCTCGCTGACGCCCAGAAGCTGGGAATCTGAATTCAGCGCCCTGTTGCCCACGCTTCACTTGGGGAGCAGCGAGGTATTGACCGACCGACCGGGACCAGACGGCATCAGCAACGATCTGTATGAGTGGATTACGACTACGATCCCCGAAGTCAAAGAAGAGCTACTGGTCACCAACGCCTATCTGATACCCGACACCAGTGGTGTGAGCCTGCTGGCAGGCCTAACCGAGAATAGTGTCGACATAAGGATCCACACTAATTCACTGGCCTCCCACGACGTCCCGGCGGTGAACAGTCACTACAAAGCTTGGCGCGCACCGATGCTACAAGCTGGTGCATCGCTGTATGAGGCCCGCCACGATGCTGCAATCAAAGACTCGGTGGTCGATACGCTACCCATCTCCGCCAAATATATGGGGCTTCATTCCAAATCGATGGTGATCGATCGCCGCTTCGCTGTCATCGGCTCCGCCAATTTGGATCCGCGCTCTGCCTTCCTTAACTCGGAGATGATTGCTGTCATTGACAGTGAGGGGCTGGCCGACGAGCTGGCACAAATCATCCTGCGTGACATGGCCCCGTCGAATAGCTGGGAAGTGAGACTGGATGGTGACGGCAAGCTCCAGTGGCAAAACGACGTGGAAACCACTCAGCGGCAACCGGCTCGGGACAGCTTTCAGCCGATTGCGGATTGGTTCTTCATGCTGTTTCCCAAGCGATTTTATTGAAGTCGATTTCAATCAGAGCGCCTTCATTGAGGGCGACCCGACTAAGCGAGCCTTGATTAAATGTGGCTCGGCTGCGAACAACTGGACCGAGTCCAGCATGAGGCTGCTCCCAGTGCCGCTTCAGCCTCACACCACCTCCCTGTGACCGCCAAATCACACAGCCGACATGGCGTCGCGACGCCCGCATCGCGAACAGAAAAAAAACACAGTTGACTGTTTTTGAGGTGGGGGTTACCTTGCCTGAGCGCTTGGGGGCGACAGATGTCGACCTGCACATTGCATCCGGGATGTAATCTGTTGCAATGTCACCTCAACTGGGAAAGCCATCAAAATCAAAACATCCAAGGAGACCCAACGTGTCCATTCCAAAGGAAACCCTCCTGCACGCTTATCGCACGATGAAGACGATTCGCGAATTCGAAGAGCGGGTCAACGCAGAAATCATGAACGGCCAGATTCCAGGGTTTACGCACCTCTACACGGGTCAGGAAGCCAACGCTGTCGGCGTCTGCGCCCACCTCGACGAGAGCGACACCATCATCTCGACTCATCGCGGCCACGGACACTGCATCGCCAAGGGCGCGGAAGTCTCGGGCATGATGAAGGAGCTATTCGGCTCTTCTGAGGGCCTGTGCAAGGGCAAAGGCGGCTCTATGCACGTCGCGGATATTGATAAAGGCATTCTGGGTGCAAACGGCATCGTGGCAGGGGGCCCACCCATTTCAGTGGGCTCGGCACTGGCCGCGAAGATCCGAAAAAATGGCAAAGTCGCCGTGTCGTTCTCTGGTGATGGCTCGGTCAATCAGGGCACCTGCTTTGAAGCGATGAATATGGCTGTCGTTTTGCAGGCACCCGCTGTTTTTGTGATCGAGAACAACTACTACTCAGAGCATACCCACATCAGCTACGCGGTGGGCTGCGACGACCTCAAGGCCCGCACCGAAGCCTTTGGCTTCCCGGTCTTCGTGGCCGATGGCGCTGACTTTTTTGCCGTCTACGAGGCAGCGGGCAAAGCGATTGCCCACGCACGTGAAGGCAACGGCCCCGCGGGCGTGTTCGCAGAACAGGGTCGCTACCATGGGCACTTTGTTGGAGATCCGCAGGCCTATCGCGCGGAAGGCGAACTGGAAGATCTGCGGGAGAACCATTGTCCGCTCAAAATCTTCCGCGCGAAGATGGCGGAGAGCGGTGAGCTCAGCGACGCCGAACTCGACGCTATCGACGCCGAGGTCATGGCAGAGATCGAGCAATCTGTGGCAGACGCCAAGGCCGCCGCGCGGCCCACGGCTGAGCAGGTCACAGAAGACGTTTACATCCAATACACCGCCACGGCCTAAGGGGAGAAGACCATGCCTGAGAAAACCATGCGCGATGCGATCAACGAAGCTCTGCACCAGGCGATGGAGCAGGACGATTCAGTCTTTGTCATTGGAGAAGACGTCGGCGGCTGCAGCGGCAGTGCGGGAGACGTAGGTGCGGTTGGTGGCGTCTTTGGCGTGACCGAGGGGATCTACCACCGCTGGCCAGACCGTTGTATCGATACGCCCATCTCGGAGTCCGCCATCGTCGGCGCTGCAGCCGGTGCCGCACTGGTCGGCATGCGGCCCGTGGCCGAAATCATGTTCGCCGACTTTATTGGCGTTTGTATGGACCAGATCGTGAATCAGATGGCGAAGTTCCGTTACATGTTTGGCGGCAAGAGCCGCTGCCCTGCCGTCATCCGCTTCTCATCCGGTGGTGGCTTTAGTGCTGCGGGACAACACAGTCAGGCGATGTATCAAGTGATGACCTCTTTTCCCGGCCTAAAAGTCGTAGTGCCTTCAAATGCCTATGACGCTAAAGGACTGATGTTGTCGGCCATACAAGACGATGACCCAGTGCTGTTCTTTGAGCCAAAGATTCTCTATCAAGAGACCGCGGACGTTCCCGACGAGATGTATACGATCCCGTTCGGCGAAGCCAATTTTGTCCGTGAAGGTGATGACGTTACCGTTGTTGCCTTCGGACAGATGGTCCCCAAAGCGGCGGCTGTCATCGATGCGTTAGCTGAGGAGGGCATCAGCTGCGACCTGATTGATCCGCGAACAACCTCGCCACTGGACGAGAACGCGATTCTTGAATCGGTTGAAGCCACCGGCAGATTGGTGGTTGTGGACGAGGCGCCTCCTCGTTGCGGCCTGACCGCAGATATTGCCGGTCTGGCAGCGGACAAGGCTTTCAGCAGCCTCAAAGCGCCGATTAAGCAGGTCTCCGCGCCCCACAGCCCAACGCCGTTCTCGCCTGAATTAGAGGCGGCTTATCTGCCAGACGCGGACAAAATCACGGCAGCGATCAAAGCCACGCTAGCGTAGCCAGCGTGATATCAGGAGCAGATTAGTGAGCGATATTTATCCCATCGCGGTGCCCAAATGGGGCATCGAAATGGTCGAGGGCACCATCACCACCTGGAATAAATCGGAGGGCGATGCCATTGCCAAAGGCGATGAAGTCTTCGAAATGGAGTCCGACAAAATCGTCAACGTGTGGGACTCCCCGGTAGACGGCGTCCTGCGTCGTGTGCTGGTGCCCGCGGGCGATGCGCACCCTGTGGGCGCCCTTCTAGGCGTGATCGCTGATGCCAGCGTCGCGGATAGCGATATCGATGCCTTCATTGCCGAGCACAGCAGCACGCCTGCCGAGGCCGAAGCGGCGCCCGCTGCCGGCGAGCCCACAACCAAGCAGACCGCACAAACCGGCGACGCTTACACCCGCTCATCTCCCAGCGTGCGCCGATTGGCAGACGAGTTGGGTGTCGACCTCGGCACTGTCACCGGTACCGGGCGCCGCGGCCGCATTACCGACGAGGATGTGAAGGCGGCAGCAGGGGGCAGTAGCGGTGCACCTGAGGGGGTCGAGGTCATCCCGCTGACTGCGACACGCAAAACGATTGCGCGCCGTTTGACCGAAGCCAAACAGACCATCCCCCACTTTTACCTCACGGCTGAGTACGAACTGGACGGACTGCTCGCGCATCGCGCCGCGCTAAACGAATCTGGCGATGTCAAAGTCTCGGTCAACGATCTTATTGTCTGGTGTGTGGCGCAGGCGCTGATGAAGGAGCCCCGCGTTAATGTGAATCTGGTGGGCGATGACATTCATCAATTCAGCGCAGCTCATGTCTCGGTCGCGATTGCCACCGATGACGGCCTGTACCCGGCCACCGTCTACAACGCCGACAGCAAGTCGCCCGCCGAAATCGCCTCGGCCACTGCCGAGCTGGCTGCCAAAGCGCAAACGGGTAAGCTCGCCAAAGAAGACATCTCCGGCGGCTCTTTCACCGTTTCCAATCTGGGCATGTATGGGATTACCCAATTCACCGCCATTGTGAATCCGCCCATGGGCGCAATTCTGGCGCTAGGCAAGGCATCACAGCAGGTGGTGGTCGAAGACGGCGAGCAGCGGGTGGCGACAGTATTGAACGCCACCCTGTCCTGCGATCACCGGGTGATTGATGGCGCCGTGGGTGCGCAGTACCTCGCGGTCCTAGGTGAGGTCATCGCCGCGCTCTAAGCCAAGCACCGCTTTGCATAGAGCTCAGGACTCTGAGCGTTGCAACAAGACATGCGCCCCAGACTTAAACGCGCACAACAACTCAGTCGGTGACCAATGCGATTTTCGGCACGAAGATCTGCAGCAGCACCGCAGAGATCAAGTGCAGGCTGGCGATGAGCAAAAAGACGCTCTCATAGCCCGCCTCCTGAATCATGAAGCCTGCCAGCAGTCCGAGCAGGCTACCGCCCAGACTCCCTACCGCGCCGAATACGCCCCACACTGTCGCGACACGATCTGCCGGGAAGAGGTCTGTGGGCAGAGTGAAGAAAACGGCGCCTTTGATTTGGATCGCGAACAGGCCAAAACAGATCAGGGCCAGCGCCAGCGCGCTGGATTGAGTGTAGTAAGCGGGCACGACTGCAACGGCGACCAGGACGGCACCCAGCCAAATCACAGTTTTGCGCGCGCGATCAATGGAGTGTCCTCGCGTCACCAGGGCGGAACTCATCATGCCACCCAAAAGCGCGCCGAGATCAGCGGCAACCCAGGGCAACCAAGCGAATAAAGCGATCGCCCTCAGGTCAAAGCCCCTGACGTCGATGAGGTACTGGGGAAGCCAGAACAAAAAAAAGTAAAAGGGGAAGTCGCTGACCACGCGGGCGATGAGAATGCCCCAGAACTCCCGATACCTCAGCAGTGAGGATAAACCGCCCTGACTCTGCTGACTCGAGCGGTTATCGAGTATTAAGGCTTGCTCAGCCGGCTCTATGGCCGGGTGTGTCTCGGGGGCGTGGTACCAGCGCTGCCACAGTATGACCCACACCAGACCCAGTGAGCCCGGGATGATGAAGGCCCATTGCCAACCCAGAGACTGCATTGTCCAGACCGTGAGCGGCGGTGTGATGATTGCGCCGAGGCCCGCCCCCAGCATAAAGATGGCCACTGCGGTCGAGCGCTCATTGGCAGGAAACCACTGGGCGACCGCTTTGCTGGCAGCCGGAAAATTCGCCGCTTCGGCAATACCCAGAATTACTCGCAGCGTGAAAAAACTCCACAGTCCGCGACCCAGGGCATGCAGGATGGTCGCCACGCTCCAGAATACCGCGGCAATACTGAAGG
This sequence comes from Gammaproteobacteria bacterium, assembly GCA_018222695.1. Taxonomy (GTDB): domain Bacteria; phylum Pseudomonadota; class Gammaproteobacteria; order Pseudomonadales; family Halieaceae; genus Luminiphilus. Next base: position 1,523 of record JAAEZV010000056.1, on the reverse strand, counting down.
CGCGTTTGGTGCCCAATCGGTCGATCAATGGGCCCGAAATCAGTTGGCCAATGCCGTAGGCCAACAAAAAACCGCTGGTGATCAGTCCGTAGTCAGCATCACCGATGCCAAACTCGCCGCGCACCACGGGCGCCACCACGCCGAATACTGACCGGTCGATGTAGTTGATGGTGGTGATGACCGCCAACAGGATGGCGATGCGCCAGCGTACGGCCACGGCTGCCCCTCTTTATTGTTTTAGGAACTCTACCCCTTGGATCAGAGCGGCTGCCAGATCGACCACAGCACCGCCGCCGACAGCACGATGAGTATCACGCCAAAACCACGGTCCAACAAGCCGCCGTGCTGCATGAAACGACCAGACCAGGCAGGTCGGGATAACAGCACGGCCACCACTGTGTACCAGAGAGCATCAATCACAGCCGCAGTGGTCGCAATGAAGAGCTGGGCGCTCAGCGTGGCATTGGGTTGGATGAACTGGCTGAAAAGCGCCGCAAAAAAGACGGCCACCTTCGGGTTGGATAACGCGATCACAAGGCCTTCTCTCGCCGCTTTGCCACCGTCTCTGTTCGCCTCTTCGGTATTAGCAGAGGCACCGCGCTGCGCCATTAGCGCGCGACAGCCCAGGTACAGGAGAAAGCCAGCCCCCAGGGCACGCAGCCCGTCAAACCAGGTTGGTTGAGCCAACAGCAGCGCACCCAATCCACTGACCATGAGCGCCGCCCACAGGAAAATGCCAACACCGTGCGCAAACGCACAGATGACGCCGGCGCGAGTGCCGCCGGAGAGGCTATGACGCACTACTACGGCGAGACTGGGCCCGGGCGACATCGCGCCCAGCAGACACACCAATGCCAGCGACAGCCACGCGGATAATGTCATCCCCAATGCCCTCCTCCTCAGCGCCGAAAGCTCGGCCGGCGCAGTCCGATAAGCCATGTCCGGTCATGTTGCCGAAACCCTGTAACTACTATATCTTCACAGGGTATCTGCGTTTTTATAACTAAAATTAGCGGTTCGCCTGCGATAAGCAGCGGCCGCTACCAAAAGCCCTGTGTCGGGGCACTGGAGGAGCACGTCGTGTCATATCAGTACAAAACACGTCCTACCACATTCCACCGTAAAACCATTGTCGCAGGTGTTGCCGCGGCCATTGGCGCGGGAAGCGCCGGCTTAACCTGGAGTGCCGAGCTTGAAGAAGTCGTGGTCACAGCACGTCAACGCGCGGAGTCGTCACAAGATATCCCGATGATGGTGCAGCCCCTCTCCGGTGAAGACATTCAGAAGCAGGGCATCACCACACTAGAAGATCTGTCTCGTTTTGTCGCCGGTCTAAATGTTCAGACCACCACACCGGGTCAAAACATTATTGTTTTCAGGGGCGTCAGCGATGGTGGCGGTTTCTTGGTAGACCCTACTGCCGCGATTTATCTAGACGAGCAACCCATGTCTCATGGGCAAGCGTCTCCAGACATTTACCCTGTAGATATCGCCAGGGTCGAGGCCCTAGCGGGCCCACAATC
>JAAEZV010000055.1 GCA_018222695.1 Gammaproteobacteria bacterium | reverse complement strand
TTTTAGCGGAGGAGTTCAAGAAAGATAACAGCATCGATTTGCACAACGATCCGCTGGCCCTGCAGCGCCTGAAGGAAGCAGCAGAGAAAGCCAAAATCGAGCTGTCGAGTTCGCAGCAAACGGAAGTGAACCTGCCTTACATCACTGCGGATGCCACAGGTCCCAAACACCTGGTGGTCAAGCTGAGTCGCTCCAAGTTGGAGTCGCTGGTCGAGGATCTGGTTAAGCGCTCGCTAGAGCCAGTAAAGATCGCGCTGGACGACGCCGGCCTGTCACCCTCCGAGGTGCAGGATGTGATTCTGGTTGGCGGACAAACTCGCATGCCGATGGTGCAGCAGGCGGTGGCCGATTTCTTTGGCAAGGAAGCGCGAAAGGATGTGAACCCCGACGAGGCTGTTGCGATGGGCGCCTCGATTCAGGGCGCGGTACTCGCTGGTGATGTGAAAGATGTGCTGCTGCTCGACGTGACACCGCTGACACTGGGTATCGAAACCATGGGTGGTGTCGCGACACCGCTTATCGAGAAGAACACCACGATTCCGACCAAGAAATCGCAGGTTTTCTCAACGGCTGAGGACAACCAGACAGCAGTGACCATCCATGTGGTGCAGGGTGAGCGCAAGCAGGCGACACAGAATAAGTCACTGGGGCGTTTTGATCTCGCCGACATTCCGCCCTCGCCACGAGGTATGCCGCAGATTGAGGTGACTTTTGACCTCGATGCCAACGGCATTCTGAATGTGTCGGCCAAGGACAAAGCGACCGGTAAAGAGCAGTCGATTCGCATCACTGCCTCGGGCGGTCTCTCTGATGATGAGATCGACCAAATGGTGCAGGATGCCGAGGCCAATGCCGAGGCGGACAAGAAGTTCGAAGAGCTCGTGGCTGCGCGCAATACGGCTGATGGTATGGTGCACGCCGCGCGAAAGACCCTGGAAGAGGCGGGCGAGCACGCTACCGATGACGAGCGCGCTGCGATCGAAGCCGCTATCACCGAGGTAGAGGAAGCGATCCAGGCCGATGACGCAGCTGCAATGGAGGCTGCCACGACCAAGCTCACCGAAGCGACGGGCGGCGTTGCGCAGAAGATGTACGCGGCGCAGCAGGCCGAGGGTGCAGCTGCCGGAGCAGAGGGTGCTGAGGCCCAGCCGGAAGAAGCGGATCAGGGCGATGTTGTTGATGCCGAGTTCGAGGAAGTCAAAGACGACAAGCGCGCTTAACGCCGACAGAAACATACGGAGCTCGCTCAGGCGATGCTCTGAAACGCCTTCCTGATGGAAGGCGAACCTGGCGCGGGTCATGGCTATCACCATGTCACCCGCGTCCGTTTTTAAAGAGGGAGCGAGGCGCTCGAGAGAGCTCGCGCCGAAATTATGTCGAAACGCGACTACTACGACGTGCTGGGGGTGGATCGATCCGCTTCCGAGCCGGATATCAAGAAGGCTTATCGCCGCATTGCCATGAAGTATCACCCGGATCGCAATCCGGATGATGCGGACGCAGATGCCAAGTTCAAAGAGGCGACTGAGGCCTACGAGATCTTGTCCGATGGCGAGAAGCGCGGTGCCTATGATCAGTTTGGGCATGCCGGTGTCGACCCCTCTATGGGGGGCGGCGGATTCCAGGGCGGCAGCTTCTCGGATATTTTCGGCGATGTGTTCGGCGATATTTTTGGCGGTGGCGGTGGACGTCGGCAGGGCCCGCAACGCGGGTCGGATCTGCGCTATACCCTCGAAGTTTCGCTGGAAGAGGCCGTTCGAGGCTCTACTGCGGAAATTCGAGTGCCGTCTTTGCAACACTGTGAACCCTGCGACGGCAGCGGCGCCAAGCCGGGCAGTAGCCCGGTCACCTGCGGCAGTTGCGGTGGTTCGGGTCAGGTCCGCACCCAGCAGGGTTTTTTCCAGGTACAGCAGACCTGCCCCAAATGCCGGGGTCGGGGTCAAACCATTTCTGATCCTTGCATCGAGTGCCGCGGCCAGGGGTTGGTAGAAAAAACCAAAACGCTGTCGGTTAAAGTGCCGCCGGGCGTCGATACCGGTGATCGTATTCGCCTCAGTGGCGAAGGTGAGGCTGGGCCGGCGGGAGGTCCGCCGGGCGATCTGTTTGTGCAGATCGCGGTCCGCCAGCATCCGCTCTTTGAGCGAGATGGACGGCATCTCTACTGCGAAGTGCCCATCAGTTTTGCCGACGCCGCGCTGGGCGGTGAGTTGGAGGTGCCCACGCTGGACGGGCGGGTCAAATTGAAGATTCCCTCCGAGACCCAGACGGGCAAGATGTTTCGACTGCGGGGCAAGGGCGTGAAGCCGGTGCGAGGGGGCCCCGTAGGGGATCTCTTGTGTCGCGCTGTGGTGGAGACGCCGGTGAATCTCACCAAGGAACAGCGTAATCTGCTCGAGGAGTTTCGCAGTGCTCTGGAAGAGGGCGGCGAGCAGCAGTCCCCGCGCCAGAGTAGCTGGTTTGAAGGGGTCAAAAACTTTTTTGACGGGATGACCGGATGACAGTGCGCATTGGCATCACAGGTGCAGCAGGCCGCATGGGGCGCATGTTGGCGGAGGCGATCGCGCGCAGCGACGCGCCGGCCAAGCTGACCGCGGCGATCGAGCGACCGGAGTCGACCCTGTTGGGCGCCGATATGGGTGAACTGCTGGGCGGTGATGCGTCTGGCGTCGTTATGAGTTCGGACTTGGCGGCAGTCGCGGACCAGATCGATGTGTTGATCGACTTTACGGTGCCGGAATCGACGCTGGCGCAGGCGGCGACCTGTGCGGCACATGGCCTACCCATGGTGGTCGGCACGACCGGCTTCTCCGACGAGCAAGCACAGGCACTCGCCACTGCGACTGCTGGTGTGCCTCTCTGTCAGGCGTCAAATTTTGCGCCCGGCGTGAACCTCACTTTCAAACTGGCCGAGGCGGCGGCCAAGGCGCTGGGCAACAGCGCCGATATCGAGATTGTCGAAGCGCATCATCGTCACAAGATCGATGCGCCGTCGGGCACGGCGCTCAGTCTGGGAGAGGTCGTGGCCAAGGCATTGGGCCGTGATCTTTCCCAAGTCGCGGTTTTCGGCCGCGAAGGCCGGACCGGTGCGCGGGATCGCGACACCATTGGTTTCAGCACGATCCGAGCCGGCGACATCGTTGGTGACCACACCATCATTTTCGCGAGTGAGGGCGAGCGGCTGGAAATCACCCATCGCGCCAGCTCGAGAATGGCTTTTGCACAGGGTGCAGTGCAGGCGGCCTGTTGGCTGGTCGGTCAATCTGCAGGCCGTTATGACATGCAGGATGTGCTGGCTGATCAGGAATCCAAGACATGAATGCGTCTGCGCACATTGTCGAGATCGACGAGAGTAATGCTCAGCAGTTACTGATCGAAGAGTCCATGACGCGCCCGGTGGTGGTCGATTTTTGGGCTGACTGGTGCGGCCCCTGTAAACAGCTGATGCCGATACTGGAGAAGCTGGCCGGCGAGTATCAGGGTGCTTTTCTGTTGGCCAAAGTCAATGCGGATGAGCAGCAAATGCTGGCGCAGCAGCTGGGCGTGCGTTCATTGCCAACGGTGATGGTGATCAAGGACGGTCAACCCATCGATGGTTTTTCCGGCGCACAGCCCGAGTCCGCCGTGCGCGAGATGCTCGATAAGCACTTACCCTCCCCACAAGCCGATGCGCTGGTAGAGGCGGAACGGTTGTTGGCGGAGGGTGATATCCCCGCTGCGCTGGCGCTTTACCGCAGTGCCTGGGAAGAGTCCGGCAAGAAACTGGACCTGACGCTCGCGTATGCGGCGGCGCTGGTGACCGCCAACCGGCTGGATGATGCGGAAACCTTGCTGCAGGACATTCGATTGGCGGATCAGGACGCTCGCTATGAACAATTGCTGGCCCAGATTCAGCTGGGTCGCGAGGCCGCGCGTTCTCCCGAAGTGGAAGCGCTAGAGGCGGCCATGGCGGCTAACCCCGACGATCATGCGACCCGCATTCAACTGGCTATCCAGCTCAGTCAGGCGGTCCAATATCGCGATGCCCTGGAGCATTTGTTGATCGTGCTGCGCGCTGACCGGGATTTCAATGACGGCGAGGCCCGCAGGGTATTTCTGGACACGCTGGCGACCATCGGCAAGGGCGACCCGCTGGCGGCGGAGTATCAGCGCAAACTGTTTTCGGTGATGTACTGACTCATTACCGGGCTGACCCATTGTTAGGCTGAACCATTCTGAGGCTGAATAGTGGCGATTTGGACCCTTCGACGGGGTTGCAATGCCCCCCTAAGTTGCCTACATTCCCCTTATTCAGAAAACATACTCAAGATTCAAAAATAGCCTAAACGGTTCATAGGTGTTTGGGCGCTATCTGCCGCGAGGTAATTCATGGACACTGCATATTCACCCGAAGATTTGGCTTTTCGCGACGAGGTTCGCGGGTTTTTCGAGGAGGCTTACACGGCGGAGCTACAGACACGTCTGCGCTCTCCCGATTACAAAAACGCCATTGAAGATTGGCAGCGCAAGCTTTACGAGAAGGGTTGGGTAGCGCCCAATTGGCCAGCCGAGTTCGGCGGAACAGGCTGGACGGCGACCCAAAAGTACATCTATGAAACCGAGCGGTCGCTGGCTGGCATTCCCAATGTCGTCCCCTTCGGTCTCGTCATGGTAGCCAACGTCATCATGGCCTATGGCACCGACGAGCAGAAAGAATACTTCTTGCCTCGGATTCTGAAGAGTGAGGACTGGTGGTGCCAAGGTTACTCCGAGCCTGGTTCAGGTTCGGATCTCGCAAGCCTCAAGACCAAAGCCGAGCGGGATGGTGATGATTTCATTATTAATGGCGCCAAGATCTGGACGACTTACGCCCAGTACGCGGACTGGATCTTCTGTCTGGTGCGCACCGATAACTCGGGCAAGAAGCAGGAAGGCATCACCTTCATCCTGATCGACATGAAGACCGAGGGGATCAAGGTCAACCCGATTATCTCGATCGATAATCATCACAGCCTGAATGAAGTGGAGTTCAATAACGTTCGCGTGCCCGCCAAGAACGTGGTGGGTGAGATCGGTAAGGGCTGGACGGTTGCCAAGGCGCTGCTTGCCCACGAGCGGACAGGTATTGCCGGCGTTGCTGATGTGAAGCGCGCGGTCCGCGTGATCAAGGAGGTCGCCACTAAAGAGGAGAATGGGGGTCAGCGTTTGATGGACGATCCCGGTTTCCAGCAGCGCCTCGCTGATATCGAGGTGGAGCTGATGGCGCTCGAGTTTACTGAACTGCGCACATTGGCTACGCAGGCCGCCGGTGGTTTCCCGGGGCCTGAATCGTCGCTTCTGAAGATCAAAGGCACCGAGCTCCAGCAGGCCACTCAGGAGCTGCTGATGGAGATCGCAGCCTATTACCAAGGGGTATTGCCGACAGACCTTGACCCCGATGCGCTGGGCCACGAGTTTGCTACGGAGGCGCGCCGCAATTACATGTACGGACGCGCGGCCACCATCTACGGCGGTTCCAATGAAGTGCAGAAAAACATCATCGCCAAGTACGTACTCGGTCTTGAGTAAGGGGATCCTTAACAATGAATTTTGATTTTTCCGAAGAACAACAAATGGTCCGCGACTCGATCGCGCGCTTTGTTCAGGACGACTACGACTGGGACACCCGCAAGGCCATTGTTGCCTCTGATCAGGGTATGAGCCGGGATAACTGGCAGCTTTTCGCCGAGTTGGGTTGGCTCTCGATTCCTTTCGCCGAGGAACACGGCGGTTTTGGCGGCAACATCGTCGACCTGTCGGTGGTGATGGAAGAGCTGGGCAAGGGTCTTGTGGCCGAGCCCTATTTTCCCACGGTGGTGCTGTTTGGTGGGCTCATTAAGCGCGCCGGCAGCGAGGCGCAGCAAGCCGAATGGTTGCCCCGCATCATCGGTGGCGAGGTATTGGGTGCGTTTGCTTACGTGGAGCGCCAAAGCCGTTTCGCGCTGCATGACTGCCAAACGACGGCCACAAAATCGGGCGATGGCTATGTGCTGAACGGCGAGAAGGTGGTGGTCTTCAATGGTGAGCAGGCTGATCAGCTCGTTGTACTGGCCCGCACCTCCGGAGATCAGTCAGATAGCGACGGTTTATCACTGTTCATTGTCGATGCGGCGGCGGCCGGCGTCGACAAAATGAGCTACGCGATGATGGACGGCCAGCGTGTGGCCAACATCACTTTCAAGGATGTCTCGGTAAGCGCGGATGCATTGCTGGGCGAAGAGGGCGGCGCGCTGTCAGTGGTCGATGCACTCACCGACGAGGCCATCATTGCACTCGCCGCAGAGGCCGTCGGCATCATGGGGGTGTTGAATGCCAAGACGCTTGAGTACACCAAAACCCGCGAGCAGTTCGGTGTGGCGATTGGTTCCTATCAGGCGCTACAGCATCGCATGGTCGACACCATGATGGCCTACGAGCAGAGCAAGTCGCTGTTGTTCAAAGCGCTGTGTGAATACAAACAGGACCCGGCGATGGCTGCCGAGACCATTCATGCGCTCAAGGTGCTGATCGACCGCAACGGCAAGCACGTGTTTGGTGAGGCGATTCAGATGCACGGCGGCATGGGCATGACCGATGAGCTGGATATTGGCCACTACGCCAAGCGACTGATGATGATCAACACGACCTTTGGTGATGCGACCTATCACCGAAACCGCTACATCGAGACCGCCTACGCGGCCTGATCATGGAGCTTCGCGACAAGGTAGTTGTTGTCACAGGTGGTGCCAGTGGAATCGGTACGGGCCTGTGTCGGCGGTTTCGCGAGGAGGGTGTCCGCGGTCTGGTGATCGCCGATCTCAATGGCGAAGCGGCGGCTGAGCTGGCCGCGGAACTGGATAGCACGAGTTACGCGCTGGATGTGCGAGACGAGTCGGCGATCGCTGCGATGGTTGCGGAAACCGAGGCCGAATTCGGTCAGATCGACTTGTTTTGCTCTAACGCTGGCATCCTGAATCTCGACGGGGGCGATTACTGGGCAACCTCGAGCAACAATGATGTGTGGCAGATGAATTGGGAAGTGCATGTGATGGCACACATCTACGCTGCCCGTGCCTGCTTGCCTGGCATGATCGAGCGCGGCGAGGGCCACTTTTTACATACCGTCTCGGCAGCGGGTCTGCTGACCCAACCCTATACGGCGGCTTACGCCACAACCAAGCACGCAGCGATCGGATTTGCGGAGTCATTAGCGATTACCCATGGTGATGACGGAATAAAGGTGAGTTGTTTGTGCCCGCAGGCGGTCGACACGGCCATGCTGGGCGGCACGGACGGTGGCGCTGCCGGGCTGGATGGCATTCTGAGTCCCGCTCAGGTGGCGGAGGTTGTGGTTCAAGGGCTCAGGGAAGAGTCGTTTTTGATTCTGCCCCACGAGCAGGTAGAGCAATACCATCTGAACAAAGCGCAAAACTATGACCGCTGGATCGGCGGTATGCGCAAATTGCGCCGGAGCATGCGCCCACCTACACTGCCCTGAGCATTCTCCAAGGGTCTCCAGTGGACAAACAGCAACGCTTCGCCCGGGTCATCCTGAACGGCTTCTACGCCTATTTTGCGGAGTTCGAAAATATTACTCTGGCCGCGCGCACCCGCTTCGAGAAGGCGGAGTGGTCGAGCATGCAGGACATCTCCAGCCGGCGTATCGATATTTACAAAGAGACAGTCATGGAGACCCTCGATGTGGCCCGCCTCATCGCGGGGGATCAGATTGAAGACCTGACCTTCTGGGCAGAAACCCGCAGTTTGTATGCCGATTTGGTCCAGGGCATGACCAATTTCGAGATTGCCGAGACTTTCTACAACTCCATTTTCAATTCCCACTTTGGTCATCGGTCGATTCGTAACGAGTACGCCTTTGTGTTTTCGCCTCAGGGCGACGTACCGCCGGTCGATATGGGACGGGTCGTCAATCACTACTCGGTCGGCGAGGGCTTCGCGCAGGCGTTTACCCAACTGCTAGAAGATTATGCGTTCAGCATTCCCTACGAGGACCTTGCTCGGGACGTAGCCAGTATTACCTCGGCGATAGACCGCCACCTCGCTCCCCGGTTTGACGTGACGCATCCCGACATCGAGTTGCAGGTGCTGGAACATCACTTCTTCCGGAACAAAGCGAGCTACATCGTCGGGCGCCTTTACGTAGCAGGGGAGCAGATGCCTTTCGTGCTCCCGCTGTTGCACAACGACTCAGAAGAGGCCCCAGCGGTCTATGTGGACGCCTTTCTATTTGGTCCGGATCAGGTCAGCCTGTTGTTCTCCTTTACCCGCAGCTATTTCATGGTCGACGCGTCGATACCGTCCCAATACGTGCTGTTTCTGCAACAACTCATGCCCAAGAAAGAGATTTCAGAGATCTACAGCTCGATTGGTCACTTCCGTCACGGTAAAACTTATTTCTACCGGACGTCGACCCGCCATATCCGCTCGACGGAGGATCAGTTCATCGTCGCGCCGGGTATCAAAGGCATGGTGATGGCGGTGTTCACCCTGCCCTCCTATGAATATGTATTCAAAATCATCAAGGATCGTTTCACGCCCCCGAAGGAAGTGACCCACCAAATCGTGAAGGACAAGTACCACCTTGTGAAACGGTGGGACCGTGCGGGTCGCATGGCCGATACTCAGGAATTCAATAATCTGGTGTTTGATGCCAGTCGCTTTTCCGATGAGCTGATGGAGGAGCTATACGCGACCTGCCCCTCGCAACTTCGTATTAATGGTCGCGCACTCATCATCAAACACTGCTACGTCGAGCGGCGCATGAACCCGCTGAATCTCTACTTGCAGGAAGCCTCGGACGACGAAGTGAACGAGGTCATG
>JAAEZV010000054.1 GCA_018222695.1 Gammaproteobacteria bacterium | reverse complement strand
GACCAAGGCTTGTCTGCGATCGCCTTCCAGCTCGGACGCTGCGAAAACGGATGGAACGTGGCGCGCCATCCCAGAATCAAACCGGTGCCCCGCATGGAGATCTGGGCGACGATATTCCCGCCTTTGGCATTCTGGGCTCGCATATCACCCAGCTGGTCTTTGAACGGCAAACTCTTGATGGGTGATTCAAGCGCAGTGAAGGTCACGGGTGCACCGGTCTCCCGGCTGAGGTCACCCATCCACTCGAACTCGTTCCACTCAGGCAACAAATCGCTCGCCATCTCGAAAACGCCATGACCCGCTCGCTTCAGCGCGCGACCAATGCCCAGCAGCTCTTCTTTTGTCGCCGTGGTACCCGGGACCAGCTCTCCCTCGATAGATTTGTGCAGGATCGTGCGCGAGGTGGAAAAGCCGACCGCACCCGCGCGCAGACCTTCCTCCACAATGGCCGACATCCGCGCAATCTCAGTCTCTGTTGGCTCCTCGTTTTCCGCACCGCGATCACCCATTACGTAGGCACGCACCGCTCCGTGGGGGACCTGAGCGGCAACATCCACTGTGCGATCTAGCCCTTCAAGGGCATCGAGATATTCCGGGAATGACTCCCAATTCCAGGTCATCCCCTCGGTCAGCGCGCTGCCGGGAATATCTTCCACCCCTTCCATCAAGCCCACCAGCCACTCCTGCCGATCTGGTGCCGCGGGCGCAAAGCCGACGCCGCAGTTCCCCATCACCACGGTCGTCACCCCATGCCAGGAAGAGGGTGCCATTTCCTGATCCCAGGTGGCTTGGCCGTCATAATGCGTATGAATATCCACAAACCCCGGTGCGACAACGCGTCCGGCGGCGTCAATTTCTTCTGCGCCACCCTCTGTCAGATCACCCATCGCGACGATACGGTCGCCGACAATACCGATATCCATCACCTTCCCAGGGGCGCCCGTGCCATCCACCACTAAACCGCCGGTAATCTTGAGATCAAACATTCACGATTTCTCCTGCCTATGAAGGCCTACCTGATGACTCTCTATTGCCTATTGCTTCAGCGACCGGTCTGGTCTGACTCCCCGCTGAGCTCCACCAAAATGTTATCCATTTCCTCCAGCAACTGCTCCACCGAAGTCAGTCCCTGAAGCTGATATTTGAGCCCTTCGTCAATGGGCAACAATTGTGCCAGCTGAGCGCCCACGCGCCAGCCATCTGTGAGGTCACTGTCGAGTTGCAGCCGCTGGATCTGGGGATGCCGCAACAGCCCTTCCAGCACCTCGGCAAGACCCGCAAACGCGTCAGGGAGCTGCATCGTCTCCGGGATTTCACGCCACACCACTTCTGCCTTCACAAGGCCACTGGGCTCCCGCCACACCGACTGCACGTCAAAAGGCTCCTGGCCCTCAATCGTGATGCCGAGCAGGCCGTTCGGGAGCTGATCCCAGTCGACAATCCGGGCATAGGTGCCGTACTCGCCAACATTCGGCGTATCGAGCGATCCTCCAGATACCTCCGACCCCTGCTGGAGCCACACAACACCGAAACCCTCATTTTCGCGCATGCAGTGCGCCACCAAATCGAGGTAGCGCTGCTCAAAGATCTGTAAAGACATGCGGCCCGATGGCAACAGCACCGACGAAAGGGGGAATAAGGCAATCTCGGACATCAATCAGCCAGCCGTTTCCAGCTCTAGGGCATTTAACAGCGTGAGCGCCTCACTGCGACTCTGACCGCAGACAGCGGGCTCTGGTTTGAACCGGTCGCAGACCGCGGGACGCCGGGGATCGCCGTACAAATCGCACTGCGCGTTATCCAGTAAATGTAGGCAAGGCACTCCGGCCGGCTTGCCCTGGGGCATACCGAAAAAGGGCTGCCGAATGCCCGGCGCGATACAGCAGGCGCCACACTGTGGGCGACAGTCCATCAGCCGTGATCCGGCCCAAAAGGCTTGAACATCATGATCAGCTGGGGCAGCAGCAACAGTGCACCGGCCACAGCGGCGATCATGGCGACCACCGTCAACACGCCGAAATAAAGACTCGGCGTGAAGTTGGACAGGGTGAGCATGGCAAACCCCACGACCACCGTCAGCGTGGTGTAGTACATCGCCCGACCAATACTGCTGTGACTACGCAGCATGGCGGCGCGATAATCCTGGTCCACTGCAATTTCATCCCGAAAACGATGGAGATAGTGGATGCAGTCGTCGACCCCGATTCCGACCACAATCGCGGCAATCGTAATCGTCATAATATCCAGCGGTATACCGGCAAGACCCATGAGTCCCAGCACCAGCCCTGCTGCGAGAATGTTGGGTGCGAGTGCCAACAGCGCCAGCGCCAGTGACCGGAACAATATCCAGAACATCAACCCGATGGCGATGAAGACGGCACCGAGCGTCATTATCTGGGACTGGAATAAACTCTGGAGTACGTTGTTGTAAAGCACCAGCAAAGAGGTGAACTGCAAACGCTCGGGTTCAATACCGGTCTCTTCCAGAATCTGCTCACGCAACTCCTTCAGATACGCATCACGTCGCAGCGACTCGCTAGTCTCCATGACCCTGACGCTCAGTCTCGCCTCCTGCTCGTCAGCGAAATAAAAGGGCGTCACAAGAGCATTGTTGACCTCTTCGGGCAGGCTGTTCTCCACCAGCGCCAGCTCGACGCCGCCCAGCTTGCCCCCATAAAGACCGTCCATGACTTCAAATGCCGTAGATAGCGACAGCACCTTTCCCGACTCAGCCCGACTCTCGATGATGGCGTGAACCTGATCGATCAGTTGGCGCCCCGGCACAGAGAACCAGTAGCCCGCTGCCTGGGTTTCGTCCGCACCAAAGCCGAAATCAATGTCGAACACGTCATCGAAAAAGCCGTCATCGTCATCCTCCCAGCCCTCGTCATCAGACGGTGATGTCTCTTCTGCGACGTCAGGTTCTTCCGCAGGGGCTTCGAGAATCACATCCAGCGGAATCGTGCCGCCTAGGCGCGCGTCCAGAAGCTCCATCCCCTGATAGATCTCGGTGTGCTCCTTGAAGTAATCAATAAACCGGTTTTCGACTTCCAGGGCACGGACACCGGCCACTGATAGCATCACCAAACCCAGAGTGGTTGCGACCACCAGGCGGCCATGCTGTTGCACCACGCGCGCAAATCGAATGGTGAAAGGCTTCTCTGCCTGGCCTGCTGTGGTCAGCGGCTTATCAGGAATGATCACCATCAAGGCGGGCACCACGGTGAACGCCGAACAAAAACCCAGAACGATGCCGGTGGTCATCATCCACCCAAAATCGATCACGGGTTGCAGGCCCGCCACCACCAGAGAAGTGAATGCCACGATGGTCGTCATGGCGGTGTAGAGACAGGGCACCATCATCAGCTTGGCTGCGCCGGCGGACAGCTGCTCGCGCGGCGCGTCCGGCTGCTGTCGCTGCAACTCGCGATATCTCACCACGAGGTGAATCGACAGCGACAGTGTCACAATCAACAACACCGCGACCGAATTCGACGAGATAACCGTCATGCGCCAATCGGTTCCCGCCAGAACGCCGAGTAACAAGGTTGCGGTCGCACTGCAGGTGATCAACGGGATGAATACCCATTTCCAACTGCGAAAAATGAGCCACAGCACCACCGCCATGACCGCCAGAATGGCCGTGCCAAAGGTCACCAGATCAGAACGCACGAAGGCCATCATGTCTGCGGCGATCATCGGTACGCCGCCGACAAAAATCTTGGCGTAGGGGCGAAAGCGTTCCGCGACATCGCGCACAGCGGCAACCATGCGGTCCCGCTCAGCGCCGATTCTTGCCAGCGCCAGATCGTAATCCGCCTCGACCTGCGCCAATCGGTCTGCCTTTTCGGCACCCAGGGACCCTTCCCGTTCCTGAGCGCGCAAGGCCTCCCGCTCATCGAGCAGCGACTCAGCCAGCTCATCAGCCTGCAGAGAAACCTGCACCGCCGTGAGGTCTCCCCTTTCGCTGACCAGCAGATTGCGATAAACCGGACTGGTTGTGAGCTCCTTGAGCGCCAGCTCTCGATCCACCTCAGGGTCACGCAGGGTAGCAATACTGTCAGCGCGAGCCAGATCAGTCAGGGACAGCGGCGGGCTCTCGAGCAGCGGCACATCGAGCACCGTAGTCACGCTCGCCACGCCGCGAAGTCGCTCGAGCTCGTCTGCCATGGCCGCCAGTGGTTCCAGCGAGTCATCAGAGAGAAGCGGGACCCCGGGCTCCCAGGTCAATATCAGAAACTCGTCACCTGCGTACTTCTCGGCGGACTCTCGAAAGTAGGCCAGATCGGGGTCACCCTGAAGCAGCAAAGAGTCAGAGGAAGCGTCCAGCCGCAGCTTGGGAAGCTGCAGCAAGGCGATACCAATCACCAGCGCGAAACAAGACAGCACCCAAATCGGTTTGCGCAAAATCAGCGCATAAAATCGCTCGACCCGGGTCACGACTGAGCGCGCTCTTCCAGAGCCGCCAACAAGCGGCCGTGCAGACCGTCAAATCCACCGTTACTCATGATGACAATGCTATCTCCCGGTGTTGCCACAGCCAGCGCCCGCTCAATCAGGGCATCAGTGGTGTTAAGAGCTTCCTGTCCATCGGCGGTCACAATACTACCCAAATCCCACTCCAGATCAGGCGGTGTGAACCACAGGGCGTAGTTGGCGGCCTCGGCACACTTCGACAAGGCGCCTTTGTGCTCTCCCAAACGCATAGTGTTGGAACGCGGCTCTATGATCGCGATGAGCTTTCCTGCCTCACATTGCGCGCGCAGTGCGTTCAGCGTGCCCTCAATCGCGGTGGGGTGGTGAGCGAAATCATCATAAACCGCCACACCGGCAGGCTTCCCCAATAATTCCAGCCGACGCTTCACACCCTTGAAGGACGCTAGCGCCTTGACCGAGATGTCCAAAGACACTCCGACGTGATGCGCCGCCGCAATCGCAGCGGTGGCATTGGCCGCGTTATGCGAACCAATGAGTTGCCACTGCAGCTCGGCCTCCGCACCATCAGGCGCGGTAATGTGCAGCGCGTCTGCAGCAGAGGACAGCGCGCGCCAGGTCCAACCTGAGCACTGCTTATCGTCGGCGCCCGCAACGGTCTCGACCGGGGTCCAACAGCCTTTCTCCAACACTCGATCGATCGCCTCGCCGCCACCGCGGACAATCAACCCGTCGCCGGGAATACACCGCACTAAATGATGGAACTGGGTCTCGATCGCAGCGAGGTCAGGGAAAATATCCGCATGGTCGTATTCGAGATTGTTGATCACCGCCGTTTTGGGGCGGTAATGAACAAACTTAGACCGCTTGTCGAAAAAGGCGGAGTCATACTCATCTGCCTCGACCACAAAATAAGCGCCGCCACCCAGTCGCGCGGACAGGCCAAAGTTGGAAGGGATCCCGCCGATCAAAAACCCAGGCTGAAGCCCGGCCTGCTCCAGAATCCATGCCAACATACTGGCGGTGCTGGTTTTGCCATGGGTGCCCGAGACGGCGAGCACCCATTGATTCTGAAGAATATGGCGACCGAGCCATTCCGGCCCCGAGGTATAGGGGATGCCGCCGTTCAGCATCGCCTCGACGACCGGCTGACCGCGGGACAGCGCATTGCCCACCACCACGCAACCGGGCGCGGGCGAGAGTTGCTCGGCATCGTAGCCGTCGACGAGGGGTATATCGCTGTTGAGCAGTTGGGTGCTCATGGGGGGGTAAATATTGCGGTCAGAACCCGTGACCGAAAACCCCGACTCGCGGGCCAGCAACGCCAAACCGCCCATAAACGTGCCGCAAATACCGAGAATGTGAATGTGATCAGACAAGGAGGTTCTCCGCGCTGGGCAGAGATTATCACGGGCGGTTTGCCAATGGCTCCCGCGAGGTCTACGGTACGCACTTCCTGACAGGCCACCCAAGCAGTTCAGCATGAGTCAACGCAATCTCTTCTACGCCCAATCCGGCGGCGTCACACCCGTTATCAACGCCTCGGCCGCTGGCGTTATCCAAACCGCCCGAGCGCACTCCCGACACCTTGGCAAAGTCCTCGCGGGAAAAAACGGGATTGTCGGCGCGCTGAAAGAAGAGCTGATCGATACCTCGCGGGAAAGCCGCCGCGCAATTGAAGGACTCATGACGACCCCAGGTGGTGCTTTCGGCTCTTGCCGATACAAGCTCAGAGGCTTTGACGAGAATCGAGCCGAATATGAGCGGCTGATCGAGGTGTTTCACGCGCACGATATTGGCAACTATCTCTATAACGGCGGTGGCGACTCGGCTGATACCTGCCTAAAAGTCTCCCAAATCAGTGAGCAGATGGGCTATCCCATCCAAGCGATCCACGTGCCGAAAACCATTGATAACGACCTGCCCCTGACCGATAACTGCCCCGGCTTTGGCTCCGTCGCCAAGTACGTGGCGATTTCAACCCGCGAGGCGGCACTCGATATCGAGTCGATGTGCGCGACCTCAACCAAAGTCTTCATTCTCGAGGTCATGGGTCGACACGCCGGCTGGATCGCAGGCGCCAGTGCGCTGGCTGCAAGCGAGCGCGGCGACGCACCCCATATTATTTTGTTCCCCGAAATTGCATTCGATCAGAAAAAATTCCTGAGTAAAGTCGACCAATGTGTGAAGCGCTATGGATACTGCGTCGTTGTCGCCTCGGAAGGAACCAGCACCGCAGATGGCCGACTCCTGTCAGATCAGGGTGAGCGGGATGCCTTTGGGCATGCTCAGCTCGGTGGTTTGGCGCCACTGCTGGCGGGCATGGTCAAAGAAAAACTGGGCTACAAGCACCACTGGGCTGTCGCGGATTATCTGCAACGCGCTGCACGCCATATTGCCAGCCAGACAGACGTTGATCAGGCCTTTGCGCTGGGTAAAGCGGCCGTGGAGCTGGCTCTGGAAGGCGCCAATGCGGTGATGCCAACCGTCGAGCGACGCTCGACCAAACCGTATCGCTGGGCCATTGGCACCGCACCACTACATCGAGTGGCTAATCGCGAGAAAAAGATGCCCCGGCGGTTTATCAGCAAAGATGGCTTTGGCGTAACCGCGGCGGGGCGGTCCTATTTCGAGCCACTGATTGCCGGCGAGGCCTACCCCGACTATCAGAAAGGCATGCCGCGCTATACCCGGCTCAAAAAAGTGCTGCTGCCGCAGCGTTGCACAGCCTGGTCCGACTAGCCCTGGCTTATTGGCGTGCACTTATTGGAAGGGCAAAAGCCAGACGACGCACGACATCAGTAAAAGTCTCGCGGGGTGACCTAGGTAGCCCTTAAGGCGTTATGACTAAGGAACTGTGACTAAGTAGCTGTGACGTAGCGCTCCATTAGACGATCAACCTGGGGCTCGATCACCTCCAGCATCGCCAGCGGCTCATGACCATTGCCGCAGGCATCGGGCTCCCCCCGCCATAAGGGAATCAGAAACTCTGCCGACACCCTATCCTGATAGTTCAGAGCGGCAGGCCGGTAACTCACGTGCCATGCCTCCGGTGCAATGCCTCCGCGATCAACGGCATAGGGTTTGTAGAAGCCTTCGGCATCGTCAGTAGCCATCAAGTCATCTAACCAGCGCGTCATCTCAAAAAAAGGGCCCGAAGGTGCATACTCTGAGGGGGATAAAAGTGGGCGGTAGTCCGCATCTACGGCAGACGCATCCCAGATATCCAGATCCGTACCCCAGTGATGCCGTGAGGTACCCGGCAGAGCAGAAAATCGCAAAATTAGATGCAACCACTCGTCGTCGTCGTACTGGGCACGATCAAGGGGTCGGCCCTCTCCGTCAGTGACCGGTCGAGCCCCCGTCCATTTGTCGTTAATGATGCGCACCTGTCGGTCATAGTCTCGAAAAGCCGACGCAACACGAAGGTCCAATCCCCGCTCCGCGGCTCGGCGCCCGAGGGCTTGAAAAGCGCCTGCTGTCTCGCCCTCTGCCCGAAGATCGGGTGTGATCGAGACGAGATGCTCCGTAGAGAGGCCAAAAGCAATCATAGACCGCTGCATAACTACCGCGTATCCCACCCGTGTGCTGCCACAGGATAGATCCCGCCGACCGTGATGTCATTGAGCAGGGTATACACCTCCAACCCATTTGCCATTGCCTGCCGGAGGGCCAACGCGTAGGTCGGATCAATGTGCGCTGCAGCCGATACCCGGTCAATACCAGCGTGCAAAACCGCAAAGACCAAGGCAGCGCGGTGACCACGCTGCATTGCAGCCTGTAACTCAACCAGATGCTTGGTCGCTCGAGCACTCACCGCATCAGGGAAGGCACCTGCGCCATCACCACAGTGCAAACTGACGGATTTGACCTCCATATACAGGCCGCCATCTGCCGGAATAAAGAAATCCGCCCTTGATCCTTCGGCAATTTTGACCTCACGACGCAATTCGGCATCGGCAGGGACCAGTGACGGAAAATGGCCGTCTCGCAGGGCCTCCTCGACCACATCGTTGGCCCGCGCCGAGTGAATACATGCAAGCCCTGCCTCTGTCTCCACCAACTCCCAGGTCCAAGGCAGCTTGCGCTTGGGATTGTCGTGGTAGGACAGCCACACCGCCGATCCAGCCGTCTGACATCCACTCATGGCGCCAGTATTGGGGCAGTGCGCGCAGACCGGCGTGTCGTCCTCGGACAGGATCACGTCTGCGAGGAAGCGTTTATGCCGCCTCACCAAGCTAGCGCGCGTTAAAGGCGGAAAATTCATATTATTTGTTTCGTCATGACACTCATCAAACCCATCAGCGCCTCCACAAGGTTCTTGGCTAGGGCCAAAATCAGCGGTAGCACCGACCGGTGAAGTCTGATAGCTTCCCGTGCCCAATTAGTCACGGCATTGGCTGTCGGGACATTTAAGAGGAAGAACATCACCATGGCCAGTCGAAAATCCGCTGCCAAAAAGGCACCTGCCAAGAAAAAAGCCGTAGCCAAAAAAGCACCTGCCAAGAAAAAAGCCG
>JAAEZV010000053.1 GCA_018222695.1 Gammaproteobacteria bacterium | reverse complement strand
GTCTTGGCAATATCTGGCGCTTCCCCTACGTGACAGGTGAGAACGGCGGTAGTGCCTTCGTGGTGATCTACCTGCTGTGTGCCGTAGCGATTGGCATTCCCTGCCTGATGGCTGAGCTACTGGTTGGCCGGCGAGGCGGCGGCAGCCCGCCTACCTCTATGGCTGCCGTTGCCACCGAATCTGGCCGGAGCGACCGCTGGAAAGTAGTGGGCGGCTTGGGCGTGGTCACCGCCTACACGATTGCGATTACCTACGCGGTGGTCGTGGGCTGGGTGCTCTGGTACCTCGGCCGTGCATTACTCACAGGGTTTACTGATTTTGACGCGGTAGCAGCCGAGACCACATTTGCCGGTCTGTTGGCAGACAATCAGTCCATGGTGATATGGACCCTGGTCGGTAATGTGATCGTGGGCACTATTATCTATGCAGGTGTGACCGCCGGCATTGAGCGTGCCGTGACGATTATGATGCCGCTGATGTTCTCGCTGCTGGTGGGGCTGAGTGTTTACAACTATTTTGCGGGCGGCTTCATCGAGACATTGCAGTGGTTGTTCACGCCAGATTTCAGCAAAGTCACCGGTGCGACCTTTCTCGCGGCAGTCGGACAGGCTTTTTTCTCTATTGGAGTAGGCATGGGCGGCATGATGACCTATGGCGCCTACCTGCCGAACGATTTCTCTATCGCTCGCGGGGCCGGCATGATCGTGTTGGCGGATACCTTTATAGCGCTGCTGGCCGGTTTCGTTGTCTTCCCCGCGGTGTTCCATTTCGGTCTCGATATGGCCAGCGGTCCGGGTCTTATTTTCCAGACTTTGCCGGTAGCATTTTCGCAAATGCCCGGCGGTGCGGTTTTTGCCGTGCTGTTCTTCGTGATGTTGGCGGTGGCCGGCGTGACGTCGATGGTCGGACTTTTGGAGAGCGTGACCAGCTGGACCAAAGAGAAACTCGGTACCACCCGGCAACGCAGCACGATTTTAGTGGTCGGATCAGTGACCTGTCTGAGCGTGATTTCAGTGCTCAGCTACAACGTCTGGGAGGACTACCGTCTGCTCGGCATGAACTTCAATGAGCTCACTGAAGCGCTCTATGACAAACTTTTCCTGCCGATGGCGGGTTTGCTCGTGGCCCTGTTCACGGGCTGGTTCATGCATCCGGACCATAGTGCGGATGAGCTGCGGGACGACCCTCAATGGTACGGACCCTGGCGCGGGCTCACTCGGTTTGTCGTCGTGCCAGCGGTGGCGATTATTCTCATCACCGGATTGATCTGACCGTTATGCTCATGACCATCACGGACTGGCTCTGGTCCTATGTGCTGATCGGTGCGCTGTTGATCGTGGGAGTGCGGTTCACGATTGGCTCCCGGTATGTGCAGATACGATTGTTTCGCCGCGCTCTTGCGGTGTTGTCAGATATCGAGTGGCGGGGTTCAGAGCGGGGTATCTCCAGCTTTCAGGCCTTGACAGTCAGTGTCGCTGGCCGGGTCGGCGGCGGCAACATCGCGGGTGTTGCGGTGGCGATCACGCTGGGCGGTCCGGGTGCACTGTTTTGGATGTGGCTGATCGCCTTGTTAGGCATGTCGACCAGTCTCTTCGAATGTGCCTTGGCGCAGCTTTACAAGCGACGCCACGGCGAGGAGACATTTCGCGGCGGCCCCGCCTATGTCATGC
The DNA here is from genome assembly GCA_018222695.1 of Gammaproteobacteria bacterium. GTDB lineage: Bacteria > Pseudomonadota > Gammaproteobacteria > Pseudomonadales > Halieaceae > Luminiphilus. The sequence goes on along the minus strand of JAAEZV010000053.1, from coordinate 7,290 downwards.
GTTATGGCTTGGGTTGGCGAGTGCTCCCGGTGATCTATAGCGTGCTGCTACTGGTGACCATCGGCTTTGGCTTCAATGCGGTACAGAGTTACGTTGTGACGACGTCGATCGAATCGGCCTTTGGCGTTCCCGCCTTGACCAGCGGGCTGGTGATGACCGGGGTCATGGCGGTCATCCTGTTCGGCGGTATTCGACGCCTCGCGCTGGTCTCCGAAATTATTGTCCCCGCTATGGTGGTGGGTTATCTCATACTCGCCGTGCTGGTTTTGGCGCTGAATGTCGGGGAGATTCCGAGCGCGCTGTGGCTGATCGTCTCCTCGGCCTTTGGTCTGGAACAGGCGGTAGGCGGTGGCGTCGCCGCCGCTATTGCGCAGGGTGCACGTCGAGGCTTGTTCTCCAATGAGGCGGGGCTTGGTACCGTGCCCAATGTCGCCGCCGCCGCAGACGTACCCCATCCCATGTCTCAAGGGTTGGTGCAATCATTGAGCGTGTTTATCGATACGATCATCTTGTGCACCGCGACAGCGCTGATCATCCTGATGTCATCCACCTACGGTGCCGAGTCAGCGCAGCTGCAGGGTGTAGTCATGACCCAGATGGCGGTGGCGGAACATGTCGGTCCCTGGGGAGAGCCTCTGGTGAGTCTCGCGCTGGTGCTATTCGCCACCACGACGATCGCTTACAACAGCTTTCTGGGTGAGAACAGCATCGCCTACTTTGAGCGATTAGGGCCGAGAGCCATTCTGGTATTCCGGTTTTCGGTGTTGACTATGATCGCGTGGGCATCGGTTCAGGATCTTGGCACGGTGTTCGGCTTCGCCGATCTCACCATGGCGCTATTGGCGCTCACCAACCTGGCGGCGCTTTGGGCGCTTTACCCCGTCGCGCAGTCATTACTCACGCAGTTTGAATCGCAATTGGATGCGGGGCAGTCGCCGCGGTTCAGCCGCGATCAGCTGCCGCGCGAGACGCTGGACCCCGCGAGCTGGCCGCAGCACCAGACGGATTGACAGAGCGGCTATTGGACCTCGGATAACTCCACGCTGAAACGTTTCTCGTCGCCCTCGCGCGTAGTGACAATGTCGATGGTATCGCCCACGCGATGCTTTTCCATCGCTGAGAGAAACTCATCGTTGTTCGCGACTCGTTCACCATCGATCTCGGTAATGACGTCGCCGAGGATGATCTCGCCCCGCGAACCTCGCCTTGCGCCGACCATCCCGGCGCTCTCGGCCGGAAAGCCCCGGTAGGTTCTGACGATCGGCACCCCTTCGACACGGTAGCGGCGCAGCCAGCGATCAGAAGCGAGTTCGACACCGAGTACGGGGCGCATGATCTTGCCAAAGGCGATCAATTGCGGCACGACCTCGATCACCGTATTGACGGGGATGGCAAAGCCGATGCCCGCACTGCCCCCACTCGGCGAATAGATGGCGGTATTCACACCGATCAATTGTCCGAGGGAATTCAGCAGCGGCCCCCCCGAGTTACCGGGATTGATCGCCGCGTCCGTCTGAATGACCCCGCGGATGCTGCGGTTGCTGGGAGACTGTATTTCCCGGTCTAGGGCACTGACCACGCCGACGGTGAGGGTGGTGTCCAGTCCGAACGGATTGCCGATGGCCATGACCTTCCGCCCGACCGATAGCTCAGATGAATTGCCCAGAGGCAGCTCGATCAGCTCGGCGGGTGGATCTATCAAGCGGAGCACTGCCAGATCTCTCTCGGGCGCCAGGCCCACGACTTCCGCTTGAAAAGATTGCTCGTCTGCGAGCGTGATGGCGAGACGATCCGCCCCCGCCACCACATGGTAGTTCGTGACAACCAGTCCGGCTTTGGCGTCCCAGACGAAGCCGGAGCCTGCGCCCCGTGGGATTTCCATGACGTTGCGGGTAAAGCGTTGCCGACGGAGCTCACTGGATGTCACAAAAACAACGGCCGGACTGGCGCGTTGAAAGACCTCGGTGGTGTTGGCTTCGTCGTCAGTCGAAAAGCTCAGATAGTCCGGCGCTTCCTGAGCTGACAGCGGCCCGAACTGCCACGGCAGGAGGGCGGCTGCGAGGCACGCTATCCGCATCCAGCCTCTTTTCATGCGTTTTGCAGCGCGAGAATGCGATCGTCCAGCGGCGGGTGTGAGCGCAAGAGCGCAGCGAGCCCTGAGCCAGTGTGTGAGCGGATACCGAAGGCGGTCAGCTCGCCGGGTAAATCCCCGGGCAGACCCTGCTCTGCTTTGAGCCGCTGCAGGGCTGCGATCATACCCTCGCGGTCAGCGAGCCGCGCGCCCGCGGCATCGGCACGGTATTCCCGGTAACGGGAAAACCACATGACGATCATGCTGGCGAGAATGCCCAACACAATCTCGGCGACAATCGTCACTATAAAGTAACCGATGCCATAACCACGCTCTGTCTTGAAGACGACGCGGTCCACGGTGTGTCCAATAATGCGGGCAAAGAACATGACGAAGGTGTTGACCACGCCCTGCACCAAAGAGAGTGTAATCATGTCCCCGTTGGCAACATGGCCGATTTCGTGGGCCAGCACCGCGCGCGCTTCTCGTTCCTCGAAGCGTCTTAACAAACCGCTACTGACCGCCACCAAAGCATTATTGCGATTCCAGCCGGTTGCAAAGGCATTGGCCGCATCCGAAGGGAAGATGCCGACCTCCGGCATCCCAATGCCGGCGTCGTCCGCCAGCGATTTAACGGTATCGAGCAGCCATTGTTCTTCGCGATTACGGGGGGTCTCGATGAGCTGGGTGCCCGTACCCCGTTTGGCCATGAACTTGGACAGCAGCAATGAGATCAGTGAGCCGCTCATGCCGAACAATCCACAGAACACCAGCAGGCTGCCCAAGTTAAGATCGACGCCGTTATTGGCGAGAATGCCTTCGAGGCCCAGCAGGTTGAAGATGACGCTAACCAGCACCAGGACCGCGAGATTAGTCGCCAGAAACAATAGAATTCTCATCTTGTGCGCTCCAGAAAAAACACCGCTTGCTCATTCATCAATGGGGTCGTCCTCGTCGTTTTCAAGGTCGCCGCCCTTATCGGGTTTGGGCACAGGGTGTTGGCTGATTTCCAAATTTTTGGGGAGCTGATCTTCGGTTTCGGTCAGCATCACTTCGCCCCGAAGATCGGTGTTTTGAGAGCCCAGCTCGAACAAGGTGTTCACGGCTTCATCCCTGTGAGTCCAGCAGGCTACTTGCCCCGCACGTCCTCCCTTGACCCAAATGCCCGACTTGCCCCAGTAGTGGCCCAGCTGGTTGCGGATGACAAACGCACCGCTCATGCTCATGCTCCTTTTCGCCTGATTGCGGCTTTGCCGAATACCGACCCCGGCAATCTATGACCGCTCAATCGATTAAAAAATCCTTGGCTTCGTTAATTTTCGCCGCCAGATAGTCATTCCCCCCGCGATCCGGGTGCAGCTTCTGAATCAGTGCGCGATGTGCCGCGACGATGTCCTCCTCGCTGGCTGCCTCTCCAAGGCCAAGCACCGCGAGGGCCTCCGCCCGCGTCAGCCCGGTCGCGTTGGCAGAGCCCGCATGGGTGTTGTGCTCGGTATGACCCGCGTCATCGGGGAATCTCTGCTCAAGATAGCTGGCCAATAGCTGCGCGGAGTCGGCATCTTCGCGCTGGCAAAACGCCATCAAGTCATCGAGTTGCTCGCGATCCAGTTCTTCGAGCAGCCAGTCCCGATAGGTGCCCTCGAGTACCACGCCACTCAGATCGCCGCTGTCATGATCGAGCGTCATTTTCAGGATGCGCGATGACACCTCGGATTGTTTTCCCGCTGCATGGGTTTTTTGACCGCGCAACCCTCCCAGCATGGGCAGAACCCGGATGAGCAGAGGCAACGTTTGACGGGCAAGTACTAGCGCTCCGGTCAGTGCGGCACCGATCCAGTGCATCTTGCCCATGAGGGTCAGGATGATGACCCCGACAACGGCGCTGCCGAGGATAATCTGTAGGTACGCGCCGCGCCGTTTGTGTGGCGGTTGCCGTTGGGCACGCCGGATCAAAATGATCAGGGTCAGGGCGACGGCGAGAAGCAAAATCATTCTAGGCACGTGACTGAGGTTTCCTGTGTGGTGGGTCTACTAGGCAACGTATTCGTAATGATATCGGTTTTGGTGCAGCGCTACGGTCCTTTTTCCAACTGCTCCAGTAACAGTCGATCGCCTGCAGAGCCGCTGTCCCGGAGCGCTTTCAGGCCGCCGCGCGCGAAACGCGCCACCGCGCCCAAAAGGTGTCGTAAACGGTCCGCACTGCTGGCATCGAACGGCACGGTGGCGCCGCCACTGATCTGAGCCATGCGCTGGAAGACGGCGCGGGTGGTGGCGTCGTTGCCTTCCTGAAATAGAAATAGCGGCAGTTTTTTGATGCCGCACTGCCCGGCAAGTGACAATAGGGGTTCCGGTGCCTCCTCGCAGGCATCACCGACGAAGATGAGCGCGCGAATGGGCTGCGACGCAGACCCCGCGGCCAGCGCATGTTCTAACACTGTACTGATCTGCGTGATGCCGGCTTCGCAGGTCACGCCGCTCATCTGATCGAGTAACGCGCCCGGTTCGGTGAGCCAGTGGCTAGACTGGAACTGGCCCATGCCCCGGTAATAGCAAAGCTGAACCGCCAACGAAGTGGCTTCTGCGGCGGCGCTAAACAGTTCGCTATGCAGTGCTCTTGCCTGCGCCCACGTTGGCTCGCGGCTTGCGGTGGCGTCGAGGGCAAAGATTAGGCGGGCCTGGCGCTGCGTGACCGCCTGAATGGCCCGGGTTTGTCTTAAGAACGTCGCGACGTCGCCCGAGCGGGGGCGGTCAAGATCCTTTGGAATGAGAGTGCCCTAGGACGCGCGGGGCGCGAGTAGCCCGCGATCACGGAGCTCGCGAAGATAGTGGCGTCGGCTTGCCAGCTCGGAGACCACTGCGTCGAGCGCCTCCTGGTCGAGTGTCAGGCGGTTACCGTCACGATCGCCGCTGACCAGCTCCATCAGTTTGCGGCTCGAGAAGTCGCCGGCATTGAAGGGTTCACGTTTTGTCTGTGTCATCATGTTTTCCTCTACCGCCACCTGCGTGTGCAGGTTTTCCTGTCGGGCGGCTACCACTTGTGGAGCCTCATTCCCCGGGCGGGATTGTCTGTCAGTCGTCAAAATAGCCGGCTATTATGACAAAAATACGGCAGCCGCCGCCACTGGTCGGATTATTGAGGTAAAAACATGAATTGGATGGATATTCGCAGGAAGCACGCGCTGCCGGATGCAGATAGCGCCTTGCCGGGCCGGGCCGAGGCGATGCCGATCACAGATCGGCATGCCGTATTGGACGTGCCGTTGCTACCGCCTTATGCGGCGCACCTCGAGCAGGCGCTGTTTGGTATGGGCTGCTTTTGGGGAGTAGAGCGTCTGTTTTGGCAGATTCCCGGGGCCGTTACCACTGCGGTCGGCTACGCCGCAGGGCAAACACCAAACCCGACTTACAAAGAAGTGTGTAGCGGCCAGACCGGGCACAACGAGGTCGTGCTGGTGGTTTTCGATCCTGCAGACGTCAGCTACGAAACGCTCCTAGGGGTTTTTTGGGAAAATCACGATCCCACCCAGGGTATGCGTCAGGGCAATGATTGGGGTACCCAGTATCGTTCGGGTATTTATTGCTACGGCGACGCACAACAGACCGCAGCACGGGCCAGCCTCGACGCCTATCAGCCTGCGTTGACTTCAGCGGGCTACGGCGACATCACCACAGAAATCCTGCCCGCCCCGACGTTTTATTTTGCCGAGGACTACCATCAGCAGTATCTGCATAAAAATCCGGCCGGATATTGCGGCATGGGTGGGACCGGTGTCGTGTGTCCGATCTCAACGGGCGTCGCATCACAAGCAGGGCACTAGCGCGCGAGTAGATTGGCTCAACGCAGCGGTGACCGCCGTATCAACGCTCAGTATCCGGTCGCTTAAACGCACAGTTTGGGCTCCCATAGACTGCGCCAGTTCGACCTCGTAAGGAATAAAACCGCCCTCTGGGCCCAGCATGATCAGCCCTTCGCCTGACTGAGTTGCCAGCGCCTCGGGTGCACCGGGGTGCGCGATCCAACACGCTCTCGATCCGATGAGTTCCGGTAGCTGATCCTCAATAAACGGTTTGAAGCGCGGGTGCAGATGAACCTGCGGCAATACGGTATCCCCTGCGCGCTGCAGCCCGGCGGTCAGTGCCGCGTCGATGCGATCTGGCTGTAACAGCGGGCTCTGCCAGTAGCTTTTTTCCACGCGAGCGCTGTTGATCAGGTACAGGTGAGCGACCCCCATTTCCGCTGCTGTCCGGAATACCCTCCGCAACATTTTCGGGCGGGGGAGTGCCAGTATCAGGTCACAGGGGTGCCGGGGCAGGGGAGGGTCAATCAATTCAACCTGGAGGTGGGTGTGTTCGTCAGACAGCTTGACCACCGTTCCACTGCCCCTCAGCCCACCCAATGATCCCACTCGCAGGGCGTCACCGATCTCGGCCTTGAGGACAGCGCGAATGTGTTCGTGACGACGGCCGTCTAGGCACACTGTGTTCTCGTCGAGCCAGTCCTCGGGCGCGAGCAAAATAATATTCATGGATGACTGGCGACGTTCATGACACCCATAGGTCGTATTCATCGGCATTGGTAATCTCAGCCTCCACCAGCTCGCCCGGCTGAAATTCTGTCACTCCCGGCAGATGCACCACGCCATCGATCTCGGGTGCGTCAGCTCGCGTCCGACCCGTTGATCCCTCGTCCGATACCGTGTCGACCAGAATCTGTTGTGTCGTACCCACCTTGCGCTGGAGCTTGCTGGCGCTGATCGACTGCTGGAGCGCCATGAACTGCTCCCAGCGATCCGCTTTAATCTCTTCAGGCACGGGGTCGGGCAGCTCGTTCGCTTCGGCGCCTTTAACAGCCGAGTATTGGAAGCAGCCAACACGATCCAGCTGCGCTGTTTCGATAAATTGGAGAAGTGTCTCGAACTCTGCCTCGGTCTCCCCGGGGTAACCGACGATAAAAGTGGAGCGGATTGTCAGATCCGGGCATAGATCTCGCCAACGTGCGATGCGATCGAGGGTTTTTTCTGTGGCTGCGGGCCGCTTCATGCGTTGCAACACGCTTTGAGCGCCGTGCTGGAGCGGCATGTCGATATAGGGGAGCAGCTTGCCCTCGGCCATCATGGGAATCAGCGCATCAACATGGGGGTAGGGGTACACGTAGTGCAGACGAACCCAGATGCCGAGCTCTGACAGCGCGGAGGCCAGGCTCTCCAGATTCGATTTCA
>JAAEZV010000052.1 GCA_018222695.1 Gammaproteobacteria bacterium | reverse complement strand
CCCCATATGGTTGCCTGCGATCACTGAGCGCATGTAGGGGTCAAGAGACAGATAAAGGGTCTGACACCGCACCTGCCCTGATGGTCGATCGCCCAGAGGTCGATTCTCAAGCTGGAAGTCGTCGGGGTTGGGTAAACCCTCGGGGCGCTTGGCCAAAATGACGGCCATATTGTCCAAATGATCTGTCATGTTCGGCTTTGCCAGTGGAAAGAGCTTAATGATATAACATCATAACAAATCATCCGGAGAGGCAGTAATGGCGGGGGCCCGGGGGGCGGAGGAGCAAGCAGCTCCATTGCAGGGAATCAAAGTTGTCGAATTTACCCATATGGTCATGGGCCCCACTGCGGGCGTGATTCTGGGTGATCTCGGGGCAGACGTCATCAAGGTCGAACCCTTAAAAGGGGATAATACCCGGCGCCTGAAAGGGTCAGGAGCGGGTTACTTTCCGATGTATAACCGCAACAAGCGGTCCATCGCCCTCGACCTCAAGCACCCCAAAGGCCGCGACGTCGCGCGGCAACTCATTCAGTCCGCCGATATTGTGCTGGAGAATTTCCGCACCGGGACCATGGCCAAATTGGGCCTCGATTACGAGTCGCTGAAAGCCGATCACCCGGGTCTCATCTATTGCTCATTGAAAGGCTTTCTCTCAGGCCCTTACGAAAATCGGGTTGCGCTCGACGAAGTCACCCAGATGATGGGTGGGCTGGCGTATATGACCGGCTTACCGGACCGTCCACTCCGCGCCGGCTCATCCGTGATTGATATCACCGGCGGCATGTTTGGCGTGATTGCCATTCTGTCGGCACTGCACCGCCGTCGGGAAACCGGTGAAGGTAGCCACGTGACCAGCGCCCTGTTTGAGACCACTGCGTTTCTGGTTGGCCAGCACATGGCACAGCAAGCCGTCAGCGGTGACGAACCGCCGCCCATGTCGGTCAGACAGTCCGCCTGGGCTGTTTACGATATTTTCGAACTCAACTCAGGAGAGCGCCTGTTCGTGGGTATCGTCAGCGATACCTTGTGGCAGCGCTTCTGCGAGGAATTCGGACTCGCCGACTGGGCTGCGGATGTGAATCTCGCGAGCAACGCGGGCCGTGTCGCGGCGCGGGACAACTTATTGCCCGCCATCCGCGAGCTGTTTGCGCCGCTTTCGCTTGCGGAGCTCAGCGAGCGCCTCGAGCGGGCAGGGCTACCCTTCTCCCCCATCAACACACCCGGCGACCTGTTTGATGACCCGCACCTAACCGCATCCGGCGGCTTGCTACCGGTGCACCTGACCGAGGGTGATCATGCAGGCGAGCAAACCTCCCTGCCGCGCTTGCCCGTCGAGTTTGGCAACCATAAACCACCGCTGCATCGGGACTTGCCAAAAACCGGCGCCGATAATGCAGAAGTCTTGAAAGAGTTGGGACTGGACGATGAAGCCATCGCCGCACTGACCCGCGAGGGTGTGCTGAGCGGCTAATCGCTCGCGAGGTAGACCCAGGGTCTCCGAATCTGATCCTGCTCCTCAAACCGTGACACGAGATCCATCGACTGCTCGGTCAACCCGATTTCATCGAGGCCCTGCAACAGCATATCCCGCGCGGTAGGGTCGACCGAAAATACCTTCTTGTCTCGCTCAGAATCGAACTCAATCGAACATGCCTCGAGGTCCAGCTGAATCGTATGCGCGGCAGGATCCATAGTGACCCAGTCCACTAACTCATCAAGGTCGTGCTGCTCCAGCGCCACCGTCAGCACTCCATTGCGCAGGGCATTGTTGCGAAAAATGGTGGCAAAAGACGGCGCGATAATTGCACGAAAACCGCTTTCCATGAGTGCCCACACAGCGTGCTCGCGCGAGGAACCACAGCCAAAATTATCGCCAGCGAGCAGAATGGAGGCACCACTGTACTCAGCCTGGTTCAGCGCGAAATCCGGATTGAGAGTGCGAGCGTCCGGATCAAGGTAGCGCCAGGGTGCGAACAGCCCCGCTGCCAGACCAGAGCGCGACACGGTGCGCATTTCCCGTGAGGGAATGATCGCGTCGGTATCGATATTGTCGCGCAGCAGCGGCAACGCCACCCCGCGATGCTGAGTGAAAGGCGTCATGCGATGGTATCCGCCACGAGATGTCCGGCGCAGGCGCTGGCCACCACCGTCAGCGGGCTGGCAATATGTGTCCTGACACCCAACCCCTGCCGACCTTCGAAGTTACGATTGGTGGTCGAGGCCACCCGCACCCCTTTGCCGAAGCTCTCACCACCAGCGAAAAAGCACATTGAACAACCCGGTTCCCGCCACTCGAAGCCGGCACTGCGGAAGATATCGTCCAACCCCTCAGCCTCAGCGGCCCGCTTCACCTGACCACTGCCGGGTACGCAGAGCGCCTTCACCCCTTTTGCAACCTTGTGGCCGGTGCGCACCAAATACGCGGCCGCCAGCTGTAAGTCGGACAATCGGCTGTTGGTACACGAGCCAATAAACGCAACGTCCAAAGCGTAATCCGATAACTGACTGCCCGGTGTCACCCCCATGTAGTCCTGCGCGCGCTGCCAAGCTGCCGACGCCGACGCATCAGGCGCGTCCCTGACATGCGGAATGGCATCATCCCAGTCGACACAGTGTTGCGGACTGGTGCCCCAACTGAGCTGGGGTTTGAGTGACCCAATGTCAAAGCGGTGTTCCTGATCAAACGCAGCGCCCTGATCACTGCGCAAAGACTGCCAGTGTTGGGCGGCCTGATCCCAGAGCTGACCCTGCGGCGCGTAGCGGCGGCCCGCACAATAGTCGAGCACTTTTTGGTCGGGAGCGATCAGCCCAGTAAAGGCGGAGAGCTCGGTGGCCATGTTGCAGAGCGTCAGCCTCGCTTCTACCGGCAGCGCATCGATAGCGGGCCCGGCAAACTCAATGGCGGAACCCGCACCCCCTGAGGCCGACAACTCGCGGATGGTGAACAGAATAAGATCCTTTGCGGAGACCCCCGCGCCGAGCAGACCTGCGAAGCTGACGCGCATGGTCTGTGGTCTTGTCACACGGAGCGTGCTGGTCGCCAACGCATGCTCGGCTTCAGTCGAACCCACACCCCACGCGAGCGCACCGAGTCCTCCCAAAGTACAGGTGTGGCTGTCCGGGCAGATGAGTGACAACCCGGGCAATGCGATGCCGAGCTCGGGCGAGATCACGTGCACGATGCCCTGATCAGCATCCGCTATGTCAAATAATTGAATGCCGGTTTCGTGGGCCGCGTGTCGGGTTGCGACGATGAAATCCCGGCCACTGGGCATGAGGGTGTCGTCGCCACGCCCCGGCAACGTATCGACGATGTGGTCCATGGTGCAGAACGCATGCTCGCGTCTGCGTACCGAGCGCTGTTTCTCAAGCAGACCATTCAAAGCCACGCTGCCGGTTCGCTCGTGCAGAAAAATGCGATCGACATACAGCAAGGATTGACGCTCTGACAGCGTCGTCACCTCATGTGCTTGCCACAGCTTGTCAAAGAGCGTGTTGCCCACAACGAACCCGTTAACCCCCGCGGGACTCAATGCGCCTGAATCGGCACAAGACCCTGTAAAAGATATATCAATATAACAATAAGCCTAAGGGGCGGGCGCTGGCAACATAGCGGTGGTCAATGCGATCTCTATGGGCGCACCAGATGGCAAAATCATCACACCACCTTCGACGGCACCGGCGGCATTGGTATAAGGCAGCCGCCAGGGCAGAGGGGCTTTGAGACCCTCGGGATCGACACTCAGGCTAACCAATATCACACCACCTCGCTCACCCTCGGGTGCGGGCACCGCGGTGGCCTCGTCAGGGTATTGATCGATTTCAATGCCATATCCATCAGACATGGACACCAGCGCCAGGGGATGCAGCGTCTCTCCGGGCAGATCATAAGCATCCGACAGGACGCCAATGCGATAAGGGATGGGCCCGACGATACCGTTATCAAAATACCGCCGCCAAAAGGCGAGGCTGGCCTCCAGATCCGGGCTGCCCATGACCATGATGAAGGTGTGGCCCACGGGCTCCGGGCTCGGCTGAGGCCGCAAAAAGGATTTCGACGGGTCAATCATATGGGTGAGATAGAACAGCTCCTGATTAGGTCCGGTCACCTGCATCGCCAGAATGTTTTTCTGCTCCGTCAAAAAATCGGGGCCCTGCAGGTGACGAAACGCTGAACCGTGGAGCTCAGACTCAAGTTGCTCGGGGTCCTTCACCAGCAGCTCAATCGCGCTCCATCCCACCCGCTTCATGGGCACATAGCCGGAAACGTCTCCCTCGACGAGACGGAGTCCCACCTGTGGGCCCGAGCGCGGCATCATGGTGACAAAGCGTCTATTGGCCAACTCGGGTCGATCGATCGCCGCTGCCAGCTCGGCAGACATCACGCCCGCATCGACTGATCGATAACCTAGGTAATCCTCATAGGCTTCCTGAGTCAGTGCCAGATTTTGCGCCAGCACCCAGACCATCAAGATCGACTTCAACATAGGCTCATACTCATTGAGTTATTTGGTAGAGATCGAGTCGCCCGCCATCGGGCGCGGTCACGGAGAAGCACTCTCCGCCCAGCAGTCCGGGCAGGTCCCGTCTTGCCAGCGGCTTACAGATCTGTGTCGACCACTCGCTGTCGTTGACGGCGGCATAGGTCTCCGCCACATCGCTGCAGGGAATGGCGAGTGCGCGCAGGCCGCGGCCGCCCGTGCTCGGCACCGGTAAGCAAGGCAATGGGTGCTCCGGTACGTCGATCAGTTCGATCGAGCCCGACATCGCTGCCTCCGGGTGGGCGATGCTCAGGTGGATGCCGGCGGTGTCGGGGGGATACTGCTCAAGCTGCAATACCCGGGGACCCTCCCCGGGCAGCGGGCCGGCATGATCGATAAACCGCTCAAATCCCAATACTTTGAGAAAAGCGAGCGTTACCTCAACGTTGCTCACCATCTGTGTGGAGTTGAAAACATCGCTCATGCGGTCGAACTCGATGCCTTCTAGGGGTGGGCTCAGACGTTGCATCACGGCCATGACGATACCGTCATCCTGAATGTAAAGGCCCTCGCTCGTCTGCACCTCGCCGAACTGCCAGGCCACTGCCGGGACCAGCTCGCGCCAACCATGAGCACCTAAAAACTCTCGCGCCCAGTCGCTGTCCAAGGCCCGCATATTGATATCGAACAGCCCACCGGGGGTGGTCACCGGACAATCCAGAGGGCGAAGTACCGGAGTTGTGCTTGCAACGGGAAGCAAAACCACTTCGCATGCCTCGCTGGGCGCGACCCAGCGCTCGGCCACTTGGGCCATGTCTGCGCCCCAAAAGTCAGACGCATCGGCAGAGAGCGCGGCGCTGTGCAACTGCCACCCCAAAGCAACGAAAAATCCGCCCAGCTGTGAGGCATTCGAGGTGGTGATCACCACATGTGAGAAGCCAGTCTCTCTCATCGGAGTCCCCTTTATTTCTTATTAAGGCATCATACCGCCAACCGGAGGGGAGGCGCGTTATCGTGAATACCACCGCCGACGTCAGCACCATCGTATTGACTGCTGTCGTGGGTTATCAATGTCTGCTACTTGCGGTAGGCCTCTGGGCGTCGCGGCGCACTCACTCCAGCAGCGATTTTTTTCTCGGTGGCCGAAAAGTGGGCCCCTGGGTCACCGCCATCTCCTATAGCGCCAGTGCCTCCTCAGCGTGGACCTTATTGGGAGTCAGCGGCGCAGCCTTTGCCATCGGTCCGTCTGTTATTTGGGTCGCTTTGGGAAGCCTGTCGGGGATGGTGGTGGCGTGGTGGTGGATCGCACCGAGACTATTGGAAGCAAGCCATCAGTACCAGCTGACCACCTTCATCGATTTTCTCCGTGACCCGAACGACAAGCAACGCAGCGAGTCCCTCGTGCGTTCCGCGGCCGTCATTATCTTGGTCGCCTTCGTGTTTTACGTCGCCGCGCAGTTCCAGGGCGCGGGGCTGGCTGTCACCGAAGTGTTTGCCGTCAGCGACACGCTGGCGATTCTGTGCGGCGCGCTCGTCATTCTGATTTATACCTGGCTGGGCGGCTATTGGGCGGTCAGTCTCACCGACACCATACAAGGTGTGGTCATGTGTCTGGCAGCGATCGCGCTGCCGCTTGGGACAGTGATCTCGCTGGGAGGGTTGGGTCCCGTTGTTGAGCTCATCGACCTCGGCAGCCAACGAGGTGGAGGCACCAATTCGGTGACCTTATCAGTGATCGGCTTTGTCATCGGGTCTCTGGCCATCAGTCTCGGTACATTTGGACAACCGCATCTGATGGTGCGCTTTATGGCGCTCAAGGATCACCGTGCGCGCCGCTCCGCGGCACGCATCACCCTCATCTGGTATCTCGTTGTGTTCTCGGGAATGGTCTTGACCGGACTGGTGGGGCGCGGCGCATTCGATTCACTAAACAATAATGAGCAAGTCTTTTTTGCCCTGTCGGAACAGGTGCTACCCCCGGTTCTGGCGGGCCTGCTGCTCGCTGCGGTGCTCTCAGCCATCATGTCCACCGCCGACAGCCAGCTGCTGGTCTGCGCCAGCACACTCTCTCATGATCTGACCGATGAGCCACTAAAAGGTAGCCCGCGGGTATTGCGTCGTGGCCGATGGGCGGTGGTCATCGTCGTGGTACTTGCGGTGTTGGTGGCGCTCTTTCTGCCAGCTCCCATCTTCTCTCGGGTCTTGTTCGCATGGAGCGCATTGGGGGCGGCGCTCGGGCCCACTTTATTCGCGCGTTTACTGGGCTGGCAGATTCCGCACGGCTATCGCGTGACGGGGATCTGGATGGGGTTTGGTCTCACTGTAGTGCTGTCACTGTTGCCCAATGCGCCGGGCGACATACTCGAACGTCTGCTACCCTTCATGGTTCATAGTCTGTTATTGATATGGGTCAGGAGGCGCTGAATGAACGCAGTGGTATCCACCATCACCCAATTACTGCCTGCCGAGATTGTCACCACGGATCCCGAGCAGATCACGCTGTACTCTCAGGATGTCTTCACCGTAGGGCCGCCGATCTGCGCGGTTGTGCGGCCGCGCAACATCGATGAGGTACAGGCACTGGTGCGCGCCTGTCTGGAGCGCGGCACGCCCATCGTCACGCGCGGGGGCGGTATGAGCTATACCAGCGGTTATATCGCCAACGCGCCTGACAGCGTGTTGATCGATATGGCCAGCATGGATGCCATCGTTGAGGTCAATCTGGAAGATCGTTATGTGACGGTCGAGGCCGGATGCAGTTGGCAGAAACTTTATGAGCACCTCGCGCCACTCGGTGTGCGCACAGCTTATTGGGGCACGCTGTCCGGGCGCTATGCAACGGTCGGCGGTGGCCTTTCACAAAACAGTATTTTTTGGGGCAGCGGTCAGCGCGGCACCGCCGCTGACAATGTCCTTTCGGTCAGTGTTGTCACTGGCAAAGGCGATCTGCTGGAAACGGGCTCGGCGGCTCAACAGCACGCAGCACCCTTTACGCGACACTTTGGTCCTGACCTCACGGGCGTGTTCCTGGGCGACTGCGGTGCCCTCGGCATCAAGGTGCGCGCCACACTGCCACTGGTGCCACTCGCGGGCGCCAAAGGCTATACCAGTTTTGCCTTTGAGGAGTCGGGCCCCATGCTCCGCGCCATGGCCCAGATCTCTCGCGAGTCCTTGACCACCGAGTGTTTTGGGTTCGACCCCTACCTGCAGCATCAGCGCATGAAACGCGCCAGCCTCGCGGCCGATGCCCAGCAACTTTCAGGCGTCCTGCAGAGCGAGTCGGGCTTCGTGAACAAGATCAAACAGGGTGCCAAAATCGCACTCTCTGGCCGACGCTTCATGGACGATGTTGAGTGGGCCATGTTCACGATCAGCGAAGGCCGAACTGAAGCGGAAGCCGACCATCAGGCCAAGCGGATTCGTGAGATTTGTTCAGCAGAGGGCGGCAAGGAGCTCCCCGACAGCATCCCACGGATACTGGCCGCCAACCCCTTCGGTCCGGTCAACAATATGGTGGGCGCAGAGGGTGAGCGCTGGCTGCCGGTCCATGGTCTGGTACCCCACTCCCGCGGCGAGGCGGTACTGGCCGAGGTAGAGGCGGTGTATGAGCGCAATCGCGACACGCTGGAGCAATTCAACATCGAGACAGGCTATTTGATCGCCGTGGTCAGTGAGCAGATCACCGTACTCGAGCCGGTGTTCTTTTGGCCCGACGAACTCAATGCGCTGCACAAGCACAGCCTCGAGCCCGACCACCTTGCGCGACTCAATCAGTTTGATGCCGTCCCCGACGCGTGGGATGCGGTCTATAAGATCAAGAGCGAAGTGGTTGATGTGTTGTCCGCGGAGGGCGCCAGCCACATGCAATTGGGCAAGGCCTATCACTACCACAGCGCGCTAAAGGCGCCAGCACTCGATCTAGTCACCGGTATCAAGGCCGCTCTCGACCCCGACGGCATCATGAACCCGGGGGCACTCGGCCTGTCCTGAGCTGGGGCGTCACGGGCTTCTCATCAGGGACCTGCCCGCCCGTGCTATATTGCTTTGCATAACAATAATGGCTGAGCCCAAGCAGGCAAGGTGCGCCCATGACCGCCTATATCATCGTTGAAGCAGTCCTCCACGACCCAGAAAAGTTCGGTGCCTACGCAAAAGTGGTTCCCGACATCGTCGCGGAGTTCGGCGGCGAGTACCTCGTGCTGGGCGGCGAGCAGACGCCGCTTGAGGGCGACTGGGGTGCGACGAGACTGGTGATGCACCGTTGGCCATCGGCAGAGCAGGCGAAAGCGTTTTGGTATAGCGACGCCTATGAAGCGGCGAAGCCGTTGCGAGCCGGGACCGGCGAATTCCGCGTCATGCTGGTAGACGGTCTGCAGCAAACACCGCTGGAGTAACCCACCATGACACCCTATTCCGCACTCGCGCTACAGATGGACTGCCATGCTGTGAACGGCCTGGCCGATCGGGCGGCGGTAGAAGAGGCAATGTCGAGCACACTGGATCGTGTCGACCAGTTGATTGCGGGGAGTAAGGGTTTCATCGGCACATTCAGTGGCGA
>JAAEZV010000051.1 GCA_018222695.1 Gammaproteobacteria bacterium | reverse complement strand
CGGTAACACGCTTTATATTCTTGATGAGCCCACGACCGGCCTGCACTTTGAGGATATTCGCCAGTTACTGGAAGTGCTGCATAGGCTGCGAGACGGTGGCAACACGGTGGTCATCATCGAGCACAATCTGGATGTCATCAAAACCGCTGACTGGCTCATTGATCTGGGGCCCGAGGGCGGCTCCGGCGGCGGGCAAATCATTGCCACCGGCACGCCTGAAGAGGTCGCAGCGACCGAGGCCTCTCATACCGGGCGTTTTCTGGCGCCTTTGCTCCCTGCGCCGAAGAAGTCTGTAACCAAGAAGGCCTCTTCCACCAAGACGCGATCCAAGGCGGCCTGAGGGAAGACCTGAACGTCATTTTTCACCAAGGTTGATGCTTGGCGTTCAACAGACCGCACTTCAAAAGGCTGTGTTTAGCCAAGTGTTAACTGTTAAAGCCAGGTACCGAAAACAACCGCGCGAAATAGCGACCCAAAAAAAGCCCGGCTGCTGCCGGGCTTTGCTGTGGTTGCCTCGATTGCCTCAGAACCGCCAGCCCAGGCTCAAGCCGTAGGTCTGGGGATCCAGAATGAACTGGTTGGTGAACAAACTGGAGACCGTCGAAGTCAGATAACTACCCGTCACGTTATCATTGTCCTCGATATTCTTGATCCAGAGCTCCGCGAACCATTTCTCACCTGCAAGACGGGCGCTGGCATTCCACATCGACCAATCGTCAACCAAGCTGTTCACAGTGTTGAAGTTGCTGGTGTAGTACTCGTCCTGCCAGTAATAGTTGGTAGCAAGCGTAAGGGTCATATCCATAACCGGCATAGTGTAGGACAAACCTATGTTGTAGTTCAGTTCGGGAGAGCCCGCAATCTGGTTACCGGACAAGTCCTGTAGGAATCCGTAACAGGGGTTCGGTGCGAGAGTCTCGCATTGGCCGCGCTGTCCCGTTGCATCGGCTCCCGGGATAAAGTTGACCCCATTCACGCTCACAACACCCTCTGTCGCCGCAAGCGGATTACTCGCCAAGACGGACTCCGGGCTCGCATTGGGGTTGGCCGTATCCACTGACAGAAAAGAGCTGATCTCTGTATCGAGATAGCCGCCCGAGAGGCTGAAGATCAGATTTGGCGTGATCGCCCACAACATATCCAGCTCCACCCCCGTGATCTCAGCGTCGCTGTTCTGATTAAGCGAGGTCACGTTAACAATCTTGGACTGTTGCAGATCCTGATAGTCGTAGTAAAACGCCGCACCATTAATCTGCATCCTGCCATCAAGAATCATGGTTTTCAGTCCAACTTCGAAAGCATCAACAAACTCGGGCTCAAAGTATGCGTTCTCCGCCCGTCCGCCGAAGCTGGGGTCCAGCAAGGGGGACCTGTCACTGATGGGATTGAAGCCACCGGACTTGAAGCTACTGGAGACCGTCGCATACATCATCGTCGCGTCACTCAGGTCGTAAGTGGCATTCACCTTCCAAGTGAACTCCTGCTGGTCGTAGACTGGCTCAAAGTACGCATTGTTGGGTTGCAAGGGTGGCAGATCGGAGAACGTGACATAAATGGTGCGCTGCTTGGAGGATTTTTCCTCGTCTGAGTAGCGGCCGCCAAAGGTCAATCTCAAGCTGTCCGTTACGTCCCAATAAACCTCCCCGAAGACCGCTGAGGCCTCCATGTTGTACTCTCGCGTATCGTTGTGATAACCCCACATGTGCGGATTACTCTCTGACCGCGGGTCGCTGAGATCACCCTGAGGGGCAGGAAACAGAAAGGGATTGATCGGCAGAATAAGCGCCGGCAATGCTAGGCCCGGCGAGCGTACGATGTACAACTGCTCGGCCTCGTAATCCAGATAAAACCCGCCTATCAGGAAGTTCCAAGGGCCATCAAACGACGTTTGGATCCTCAACTCGTGCGCCCACTGTTCGCTCATACTGGTGGATTCATCAACCCCTGAGTTTCGGAAGGCGCGAGCATAGGTTTTATCGTCTGGCAGTAGCCATGGCACCCCATTTTCAAGATCGATCAGCGCCGGATTTCCCGCCCACAACCCGACTCCCGGTATCCCCGTAGCGGCATCAGTGATGAACGGAATGAGTGAGGAAGCCCCAGCATCTGCCAATATCGGTGCCCACGTCGCAGCATCAAGAGCCGGCGTCCGACCCAGATCGGCCAGTGACTGCAAAGCTGGCGTCCAATCGGCGGTTGAAACGCCCTTCTCATAGTCCTCAGTCGATCTCACCTCCGCCTCGGTATAACCCACCGAGTAGTAGGCCTGCCATGATCCAAAATCATGGTTCAACTGAAATTGATAGTTGGTCTCTTCGGTGTAGTATTCCGGAGTCCAGTCAACATTGACTTGGCGTACGTCATTGGGATTGTTGTCGTAAAGAAAATCTGTGATCGGAAATGCGGTTGCCCCAGACACCACATTACCTGCGAGGGCGGGATTGCCAAGCGCGCCTCCCGTTAACCCAGGTACCGTGATACCCAAAAGAGCTTGGGAGCCCGTGTTGATAGCGGAAATGGTATTGATCAATGCCCCCGCAATCCCCGCTGCTGTGTTGGCCACGCCATAGGTCGGAGCACCGGGCAGGCAACCGAGTATGCCGGTTGGATCGGTGTTGCAGGCTTGCTTCTGCGACCGCATCCGGCTGTCATCCTCCTCAAAGTAGCTGGTCATGAGGTCGATTGTGGTGTTCTCTCCCGGCGTCCAGCGAAGGGACACGCGACCGGCCCACATGTCTCGATCGTCAACATCCTCGCCGTTGTATACATTGTCTACAAAGCCGTCTCGCTGCATCGACATACCAGCGACCCTGATGGCGAAGTCTTGACCAACCGGCATATTCAACATACCGCGGACTTGGGTCGCGCCATAGTTTCCCACCGTGCCATCCAGTTGACCTGAGAAGGCCTCTGGATCGGGCTTCGCTGTCAGAATATTGACTACGCCGCCCGTGGTATTGCGGCCGTATAGAGTCCCCTGGGGCCCGCGTAGCACCTCGACACGCTCCGTATCATAAAACTGCGCCTCGAAAATTCGGCTTCCAGTCTGGTATATACCGTTGATGTGAACACCCACGCCGGGGTCACCCGCTGAACCAATCGCGCCCGAGCCAATACCTCGAATACGAATATCACTCGCTGTGAAGTTGGTCTTAGTCATGGTCATGTTGGGGACCGAGAACTGTAAGTTCATCGTGTCATTGATCAACTGAGAGTCCAGCTGGTCCTGAGTGAACGCGGTGACCGCAATAGGCGTATCCTGTATCGATGTTTCGATTTTGGTAGCGGTAAC
This sequence comes from Gammaproteobacteria bacterium, assembly GCA_018222695.1. GTDB lineage: Bacteria > Pseudomonadota > Gammaproteobacteria > Pseudomonadales > Halieaceae > Luminiphilus. The sequence goes on along the minus strand of JAAEZV010000051.1, from coordinate 5,933 downwards.
GATCACCTCTTCAAGCTGAGCCGAAGAGGACAGTGGGTAAACGAGAGCAAGTACTGGGATGGGAATGGCGAGAAAATGTCGCGATGTTTTCATAGCTTCAACCTCTTCTTGAAATGGGTCGATACAGCTGAACCAGACAGTTACAGTCGGTGTTGCATTAAAGTATCACTCTGTAACGAATAAGCAACGATTTTCTGGTTCCAGCCGCACGCTTTAGCAAGGGAGCGTGCTTTTCGCCACATCCACGACGGGCTTTGCTATGCCTTAGGTCTGGAGCCAGAAGACAAAGCTATTTTTACGGCGCACTCCGCGAGTTTGAGGCAAAAAAAAGCCCGGCGTTTGCCGGGCTTTTTCAGTTTTGCGTTGTAGCGCGCGCGATATCAGAACTTGAAGGTTCCTCGTACGCCAAACACCGCACCTTCGTCCATGTAAAAGGTGTGGCTACCTGCCAGTACCGGGGTGTCAAAGCTCTGCTGCAACGCCGCCTCGTCGGTGATGTTACGACCATAAGCCATGATCTCCCATCTGTCGGCGCTGACACCGATACGCGCATTGACCTTGGTGTAGGAATCAATCACGTCATAGGGGTCTGCATCACCGGCTGAGTCGAACTCGCTACGGTAGTTCACGTCGATACCGCCAAACCACTCGAGATTGCCCATGGGGAACCGGACATCGATGAACGCGTTACCACTCCACTCAGAGGCATACAGCGTGCGGTTGCCCGTCAGGTCGTTACTGGTCGCGCCCGCTGGCGTACCACAAGCAGGGTCAGCATCCAGAGCGATCGCATCACAAGGACCGTCTCCGAAGTCGCCATAAGTGGCATCCAAGTAAGCGGCATTCACGCCCACACGGATTGCGTCGGTCATCTGGAACAACCAGTCGACCTCAACCCCTTCTACTTCAGATGACGCAGCGTTCTTCACCGAGAAGCCGACGCCCTTGAAGATGGTGGTCTGGAGGTTGTCGTACTCTGAGTAAAACGCGGCCCAGTTCAGGCGCATACGGCCATCCATGAACTCGTGCTTACCACCGATCTCAATCGACTCCACAGACTCATCGTCAAACTCGAAGTCCTCATTCGGGACAGTCGAGACGAAGCTGTTAGCCTGAAAGCCGTTGTCGACGACGGGCGGGATGGGTGGCACACCTACCGGCAAGTTACCGGGGTTGCCATCGTCTGCAGCACTGTAACCGCCAGACTTAAAGCCCTCTGAGTAGGTAACGTAGAGCATGGTGTTGTCGCTGACGTCCCACTGCAGATTCACCGACGGTGAAAAGTCATCGGTTTTACGGCTACCCGTCCAGTACTTGTTATAGGTGTTAAAGCTGGAAGCCTGCACCACCGCGAGCCAGTTGTTATAGGCCGCACACTGACCCATGACACCGCCTTCGAGGTTACCTGTCATGCCACAGAGGCTGTCGCCCAGCTTCTGATCACTGATGGCGTCCTTCTCTTCCTCGGTGTAGCGCACGCCGACTGTCAGACGCAATGCATTGGTGAGGTCATAGGTGCCTTGCGCAAACAATGCCCAGGAGTCGGTTTCCTGATTAAACGCGTGGTTACGCGTTACCTGGTTGGGTGTGTAAACGCCATAACCCGGAATGCCATTGAGCGGACTGTCTGCGGTCAGTGCCGTGATCAGGTTCTGGGGCATCGCCGCAGCGGCCTCCGGAGGCAGGCCATTCGCAAGCGCAAGGAACTCCGGGAACAGGCCGTCAAAGTTCGTATCGATCACGACCTGGCCCTGCATGTCGAGTTCGTTCTGATCGATATACCCGCCCACCGTATAAGTGAAGCGGTCACCGATATCGGCAGCCCAGCGGATTTCCTGACTGAACTGCTCGAAGTCGTGCACGTCTGAGCGGTCAATGAACTGAAGTGGTAACCAATCCACGTCGACGTCGTCGAAGTACTCATAGCCCGCAAAGCCGGTGACCGAGGTCAGCGTGCCGCCACCCAGCTCCCAGGTCAGCGTCAACGAGAAGTTCTCGATCTCGTCTTCACTGTTCTCGGGCTTAAGGCCAATGCCGAAGCCGTCGTCTTTGCTTTGACCGTAGTTGTTGTCTTTGTAGGTGGTGAATTCCTTACCTGCAATCCCGGGGAAATCGGGGAAGAAGACATCCATGATGTTATAAGCGGTGTCAGCAAAGGCACTGCGATTCGGCACCTGTGCGTTACGCTCAGCGGGGCTCAGGTAGCGCCAGGTGGCACTCGCCGCACCGTCACGATCGCGTTCCATATAGGTGTATTTGAAGTTGGCAGAGAAGGTGTCGCTGGGCTCCCACAGCAATGTGAGGCGGCCACCAAACTCTTCAAGCGCGCCCTCATCCTGCTCGAGGAAGGCATTGTAAACGTAGCCATCTGTCTCCCGACTACGCAGCGCAACACGCGCGGCAAACGTCTCGCCACCACCCTGAATAAAGCCTTCAGCGATGCTGCCACCATTTTCCTCGATGGAGACGTTGATCTCACCCGAGGCGCCCTCACCGATAACGGGAGAGGCACTGGTGATGTTGATCGCGCCCGCTACGGTGTTCTTACCGAACAGCGTACCCTGCGGTCCGCGGAGCACCTCGACACGTTCGATATCCAGCAGCGCAGAGCGATACTGTCGGCCGCGGCCGAGATAAACGCCATCGAGGTACATACCCACCGACTGCTCAAAGCCGCGGTTATTACCCGAGCCGATACCGCGCATATAGATGTTGGTATTCACCGGCGCATCGGCAATGTGCAGGCTGGGTACGAAATCAGCCAGCGCAGCAAAGTTCAAGATGGTGTTGTCTTGGATCTTCTCGCCGCTCACCGTACTGATGGAAATCGGTACGTCTTGCAGGCTCTCAGCGCGCTTCTGCGCCGTCACAATGACTTCTTCCAGCTGCGCTTGTGCCGTCAAACTGATGGGCAGGCAGGCCGCAGCCACGAATTGATACAGCTTATTGCGTGATCGCTTCATAGGTAGTGGTTCTCTCATGGATTGTTGTCGTATTAACGCTGACAGGGACTCGCGCCCTGTTTCTTTTTGGCTAACGTACGTTACCGGTGTTAGCGACTGACTGCAAGGCACCCTCCACCATCATTAACTGCATGATTTAGCTCACTTAAATCGAGCATTTAGTCAAACGCTGGTCATATCACCAATCGAGGAAAATGCGCCTCACTCAACGTCACAGGTGCCTCATGGATCTGGATGACATCCCGGTATCAGCGAACCGCCAAAACGCTATTCAACGGGCAAAAAAAAGCCCCCGCGGGCGCGCCGGCGAGGGCTCATCGAGCAAGTCGAATCAGTCCTCAGCGGACTCTTCTACCACCTCGTCGTCTTCAATTTCGGGCTGAGGTCGGTCCACCAGCTCCACAAACGCCATCGGCGCCTTGTCACCAGTACGGAAGCCACACTTGAGGATGCGAATATAGCCACCCGGTCGCTCCTGGTATCGGGGACCCAACTCCTCAAACAGCTTGCCCACCGCGGCCTTGGAGCGCGTGCGGTCAAACGCCAGACGCCGATTGGCAACGCTGTCCTTTTTGGCCAGCGTAATGAGCGGCTCGGCATAGCTGCGAAGCTCTTTTGCCTTGGGCAAGGTCGTCTTGATCAGCTCGTGCTCCACCAGAGACACCGTCATGTTGCGAAACATGGCTTTCCGGTGAGAGCTGTTGCGATTCAGTTGTCGTCCGCTATGGCGATGACGCATGACTCTATTCCTTCCAAATGATGCCCGGCCTTACCGGGCGTTATTCCTTATCAGACGCTCAACAGGCGCTCGTCGTTCTTCAGACTGGCCGGCGGCCAGGCTTCGAGGCGCATGCCCAGTGACAGGCCGCGTGAGGCGAGCACGTCCTTGATTTCGGTCAGCGACTTCTTGCCCAGATTCGGGGTCTTGAGCAGCTCGACCTCGGTGCGCTGCACCAGATCGCCGATGTAATAAATGTTTTCTGCCTTGAGGCAGTTGGCTGAGCGAACGGTCAGCTCCAGATCGTCGACCGGTCGAAGCAGGATCGGATCCACTTCCTCGGCGGCCTCAGTCGCAGCCGCCTGAGCTTCGCCCTCGAGGTCCACAAACACGGCCAGCTGCTGCTGCAGAATGGTGGCCGCGCGACGGATCGCCTCTTCTGGATCCAGAGTGCCATTGGTCTCGAGATCAATAATCAGCTTGTCGAGGTCAGTGCGCTGCTCGACCCGCGCTGAATCCACCACATAACTCACGCGACGAATCGGAGAAAACGAGGCGTCCAGCGGCAAACGGCCAATGGACCGCGTTTCCTCTTCAGGATTTTCACGTGCGTCGGCCGGTGAGTAACCGCGACCGCGCTGAACCATGAGTCGAATCGACAGCGGCGTCTTGTCCGTCACCGTGCAAATCACGTGATCAGGGTTAGAGATCTCGACATCGTGATCGACCTGAATATCGGCAGCAGTGACCGTGCAGGGTCCCTGTGCAGACAGCGTCAGTTGCGCTGAGTCCTTGCCATTTAGAGACAAAGCCACGCCTTTGAGGTTAAGCAGGATCTCGATGACGTCTTCCTGCACACCTTCGATGGCAGAGTACTCGTGCTCGACACCATCGATCTCAACTTCGGTAACGGCGCAACCAGGCATGGAGGACAGCAGGATACGACGCAAGGCGTTACCCAGCGTGTGACCAAAGCCTCGCTCGAGGGGCTCAAGGGTAACCGTCGCACGGGTATTGGAAGCCTCATCAACTTTGATGACGCGGGGTGTCAGAAACTCAGTGACCGAATTTTGCATAAAACACCTTCGATGATTTTAGGGATTGCGTAACCGGGTTGAATCCGAAGCCTTACTTCGAATACAGCTCCACAATCAGGTTTTCGTTAATTTCGCCGGGCAGATCCTGACGCTCGGGACGAGACTTGAAGGTCCCTTCCAGCTTGCTGGCATCTACCTCTACCCAAATGGGCTCCCCACGCTGCTCGGCTATTGCCAGAGCAGACTGCACCCGAAGTTGTTTCTTGGCTTTTTCGCGAACCGATACAACATCGCCTGGTTGAACTTGGTAAGACGCGATATTGACCACCGTCCCATTCACCAATATGCCTTTATGCGCCACCAGCTGACGGGCCTCGGATCGCGTTGAACCAAAGCCCATGCGATAGACCACATTATCGAGCCGACTTTCCAGCAGCTGCAGCAGGTTCTCACCCGTAGCACCTTTCAGTCGCGCGGCTTCCTTGTAGTAATTGCGGAACTGCTTCTCCAGCACCCCGTAGATGCGGCGCACTTTCTGCTTTTCGCGTAGCTGCACGCCGTAGTCAGACAGTCGTCCGCGACGCGCACCATGCTGCCCGGGAGGTGTCTCTGACTTGCACTTCTTATCAAAGGCAGTCACACCACTCTTGAGTTGTAGGTCCGTACCCTCCCGTCGGGAGAGCTTGCACTTCGGTCCAATATATCGAGCCATTTGCTAAGTCCTCTCTGCCGCGCGTTACACGCGACGCTTTTTGGGTGGGCGACAACCGTTATGCGGAATCGGTGTCACATCAGTGATGTTCGTAATCTTGTAGCCGCAACCGTTCAGTGCGCGCACTGCAGATTCGCGGCCGGGTCCGGGTCCTTTCACCTCGACGTCAAGATTCCGCAGGCCGTACTCCTTGGCTGCCTCACCCGCGCGCTCCGCCGCCACCTGGGCAGCAAACGGCGTGGATTTGCGTGAGCCACGGAAGCCGGAGCCTCCCGCAGTGGCCCAGCTCAGGGTATTACCCTGACGGTCGGTAATCGTGATGATGGTGTTGTTAAAGGACGCGTGAATGTGCGCCACACCGTCGACCACCTGCTTGGTGATCTTTCGCTTAGTTGTCTTGGCGTTTTTTGCCATCTGTTTACTCGCTTTAATATCGACGCTACAAAAAGTGATGTAGCTCCACCAAAGTGGCCGCCTGCATCGCAGGCGACAGCCTGTTTACC
>JAAEZV010000050.1:6720-9357 GCA_018222695.1 Gammaproteobacteria bacterium | reverse complement strand
GCAGTGACAACATCAAAGCCGGTGACTACGTGTTCGGGCTCGGCGGATGGGAAACTCACAGCACCATCCCAGTCGAGTTCTGCACCAAGGTGCCGGACGACAATCCTTTCCCGCTTCACTACTACGTCAACATTCTCGGCGCCGTTGGGCTCACACCCTACTTCGCCATCGCAGATGTGGGGCGGGCACAGGCCGGACAGACCATGCTGATGAGCGCGGCTGCGGGCGCCGTAGGCTCTGTCGGCGGGCAGATTGCAAAACTCATGGGCTTGCGAGTCGTGGGTATCGCCGGCACAGAGGAGAAGTGCCAGTGGGTCGTTGACGAGCTGGGCTTTGACGACTGCATCAACTATCGCACCGCCGGTGACATGGACGCGGCGATCCGCACCGCCTGCCCCGAGGGCGTCGATTTTTACTTCGATAATGTCGGTGGCGAGATTCTTGATGCGGCGTTACTCAACATGAACAAGGACTCCACACTGCTCTTTTGCGGCACGATCAGCACCTATAACGCCACGGAACCCGTACCCGGACCCTACAACTACTGGCAGATTCTGGCGCGGACCATCACGGTCAAAGGCTATTTGGTCAGCGACCACTACCACAGGATAGAGGAGGGGCAAGCGGCCCTCAGTGAATGGGTGAAGGACGACAAGATCAAGTTCCGTGAGCACATCAATGAGGGCATCGAGAACTGCCTGGATACCTATAACTTGCTCTTCACCGGCGGCAACGAAGGCAAGTTGATGCTGAAACTGTAAGGCGCGCTCACGTTATAGCCGTTGAGCTGCGCACCCAAACAAAAAAGGGCCCTGTGAGGGCCCTTTTTTGTTTCCAGTATTTCTGCCGCTATCAGAGCTCAGGCTGTGGCGCCTTGGTATCGCCGTCGCTGTACCACTTCACCCAGCGATGAAAATATTGGTTGCCCCGCTCATTCCGGCCAAACAATACGCTCTTCATCAACCCGGTCTCCAAGCCCTGCTGCAGTTTCAGCCCGACGTTGTAGTCCTCCTCCTGCACCACATTACGAAGCCAATCCGCCATTTCGATGCGCGCGGCAGAGTCTTCTTCATTCTCAGGCGGAGTTGGGTGCAAGAAATGCAGAATGGTGGTGTTTTCCATCGGCCCAGGACCGGGAATCATCTGTGCCACCTGCGTGATTTCCGGCGCGATAAAAATCGACACGTTCGGGAAGAACAATCGGATGAAATCATAACCTTTGGTTTCGTGCTGCCAGAGCTCGTCCCGATCGACTTCACCCAGCTCCAGCACGTTCTTTGCGGCAAACCCAACCAGCTGATGAGGCCCGTGCGCGTCGTACTCCATCACGTTGGTAAACGTTCTGGGTTCAATGGTCTCAGGATGCGCGGCCTTGAAGTGGTAACCCTCCAAATAACCGTCATAAGCGACCTTCCAGTTGGGTCCATGGATAATGCGATGGCCGACATACGTCCACTGGTCCATGCCCTTCTTCGCCACATCGTCCATCATGGCACCGAGATAAGCTCGAATATCGACATCACTCTCGGCATCCAACACAGCGAAGATCAATCCGCCCTCTTCATGACAGGGGAACTGCACCAGATCGCGAGCACCCTCACACACATCGCCGAACTTTGGTGCATCAGCAATGGCACGCAGTGCGCCGTCGGACTTGAAGGTCCAGCCATGATAGGGGCAACTGAACAATTTTTGATTGCCGCAGGGTTCTGAGGTGAGTTGCATACCGCGGTGGGTACAGACGTTCATCAGTACCTTCGCAGTGCCATCCTTCTGACGTGTAATCAACAGCGGAATACCCAAAATCTCCAGCGTGCGGAAATCGCCCGGGTTGGGGATCTCCTGGGTCACCCCCACTAGTATCGGCAGACTTTTGAAGATGCAATCCATCTCGCGCTGCCACTGCTCGGCATCCGTGTACTCCGTAGAGGGCACCTCCATGGTGCCTTCTGCCCAATCCGTCGTGCCGTTGGCAACGTGATCGATCAGGCGACCTGCCATGCGGCTGTATTGAATTTTGGTGTCTACCGTCATCTCTTTTCTCCTACGCCCCCGCTACTCCGGCATTACCAGATCACCTACTGAGCTGACCTCATAACGACGCACTTCCATATCCAGTATCTCGAGTGAAGCGCACGCCTCCAAAAAAGCCGCCACGTGAGACGTCTTTAAGTGCGCATCAAGGTGCGCCTGGGAGGCCCACTGCTCAGAAATCCAGACTACGCAAGGATCTGTCACATCTGACGCGATACCATACCATTCGCAACCGTCCTCTTGTCGTGTTGCGGCTACTACCGCCTTGGCTGCTTCTGCATAAGCTGGTGCACTCTCTGCACTCAGCTGGATGCGGACCATCACGCTGACTGTACTCATATTGACCCCCAAATATGTCGCCTAACTCCCCGCAAAAGCATCCGTTGAGCGACGATTTTGCACAGCCGCCAACCTAGGTTTCGGCAGAGAAAAAGTCAAGCGTGCTTGCTTTTTTACAGCCCGCTACCTAACCTTGGTCAGCATCGCAGAGCCAAAATAATAACGTCATTGAACTATCAAGCGGGGCGTCACCACTGTCTTCACTGAGGGGGACCCCCTTGCGCAAGGCAGAAGAAAGTGCCGGCAGGCATGTCATCCCACTAA
>JAAEZV010000050.1:0-6710 GCA_018222695.1 Gammaproteobacteria bacterium | reverse complement strand
TCCCACTAACCCCCGCGAGTCAGGCTGAAGGAGAGTATCAGTGAGTAACAGGTTGCAGAAAAAAGTTGCCCTCATCACCGGCGGCACCAACGGTATCGGCAAGGCGGCTGTAGAGGGGATGACCCGCGAGGGTGCGAAGGTCGTCTTTACCGGTAACAACATCGAGGCCGGCAATCAGATCGCCAGCGATACCGGCGCAACGTTCATCCAGCACGCGGTGCAGGACGTTGAGGGCTGGGAAGCGGTCAAGGCCGCCATCAGAGACCAGCATGGGCGGTTGGACGTTACATTCTCCAACGCCGGCACCAATGCGGGCGATAGTGACATTGAAACGGTCGAAGTCGACGCCTGGAAGAACCTTGTGGACATTAATCTGACCGGCATGATGCTCGCGATCAAAGCGAGCATCGAGCTAATGAAGGCCAATCCTGATGAGAGTGGCGGGTCGATCATCTTGAACAGTTCGATTAACGGTATGCTCGCATTGGCGGGGGATGTCACCTACTCGACCACCAAGGGCGCGCTGAGGCTGCTGGCCAAATCGACAGCCGTGCACCTGGCAAAAACCAAAACCGGCATTCGCTGCAACTCGATCCACCCCGGAGTCATTGAAACACCTTTGATTCAGGGTGCTATCGATGGCGCGCCCGATCCCGCGGCCGCCAGAGGCATGTTGGAGGGTATTGCGCCGATGGGTCGCCTGGGCAGCATGGAAGAAATTGTGTCGCTGGTGATTTACCTAGCCTCTGAAGACGCGCGGTTTGTGACGGGCTCAGAGATCGTCATAGATGGCGGCTCCACCGCCGGACTGCCGGGCGTCTGAGACGCCCGAGTCGCTTTACTCGCCGTGCAACACCTTGAACACACGGCGACTGAACTTCCACTCGCCCTCGACCTTGACGCACTCATCATCGTACTGACCCCGGGGCCGTAACTCGGTGCCGTCCTGCATCACTGCCACTTCGTCGGTATAGCTGCGCATAGTGGCGCGCTCTCCGTCGACGGTAATCACGCCGGGCATCGCCATCATGTTCACAAAGGGAAACATTTTCATAGCCTCAAGCCATGCGCCCACAATGGTTTCACGACCCTGAAGACCCTCCATGTCGAGGTGCGGCAGTTCCCACACGGCATCTTCCGCCCATGTGGATCCCCACACTTCCGCGTCTCGCTGATTCACGCCCTCACAATACCGCTCCAGCAAAGCGCGAATGCCCTGTTGGTCCTCAAAATGCTGGTCACTCATAGTCGGTACTCCCCTTATTGCGCTCGCAATTGAACCGCTTACGCTGTGTTATTGATTAATCAGGCCGCCATCGATCACCATCTGGGCGCCCGTCATGTAAGTAGATAAGTCAGACACCAAAAACAGCGCTGCATCCGCAATGGTGTGCGGCGGCCCCATGTATCCCATGGGCACTGCCGCGTTCAGCTTCACATACTCCTCGGGATTATCTACCGATGACTGCCGCTGCATATTGGTGTCGATCAGCCCGGGGTGGATCGTATTGCAACGAATACCCTCAGCGGCTGTCTCGGCGGCTATGGTCTTGGTAAAGCCGATCACGCCCCCTTTCGCTGCCGCGTAAGCGCTGCAAGCGGGCACGCCCACCAGAGCCGCAACCGATGACATATTAACGATGGATCCTTTGACACCAGTCTCGCGCATCAATGCGACGGCTTTCTGGGTGCCGAGAAAAACACTGGTCATATTGACCAGCATTTGCCGGTTGTAATCGGCCAAACTGAGTTCGGGCAACGTCTTTAATATCGCGATACCGGCATTGTTGACGAGGGCGTCCAATCGCCCATGCTCGTCACGGATCTGGGCCATCGTGCTGTCCCACACCGCCTCATCCGTCACATCCTGCTCCCAGGCTTGGGCTTGACCCCCCGCCTCCTGAATTTCTGCCGCCGTGCGCGCTGCGCCCTCTCCGTCTACATCGGTCACGATGACCGTCGCACCCTCGCTAGCCAACTTGTGCGCAATCGCATGGCCCAGTCCCGGATTGGACGCGCCGCCCGTCACCAGACAGATCTTGCCGTCTACCATTCCCATGTTTACCCCTTAGTTACCTAAACTCACTGCCAGTGCTGGCCCGAAGTAACTCGGCTCCCGCAGTTGTCTCAATGTTCACCTTCGCCCGTATCAGCGAGATAGATCCGCTCCAGATGGTCTGTCACCGTCTCGATGACCCGATTGGCACGCTGCTCCCGATTGGATGAGCGATGTGCCACACCCATACCCTGCATCACGAACTGCACCAGATCGTGTGCCGCCTGCAGTGATTTCACCTGCTTCCAGTGAGGAAAGACCGAGCGCACCGTCTTTAAGAACTCTCGCTCAAAATCGCGCTCCACCTCTCCGACTGCCTCAGCCAGCTCCGGATCCGTGCGCGCCGCGCCCAGCAGTTCCTGATACGCGATGAACGAGGGAAGATTGACATACTTCCAGGCACTCTCCACAGACACCCGGATCGCAGCGCGGGTCAGCGTCTGATCGGGAGAATCAATATCCGCCATTAACTCACGGTACTCGTTCAACCGTCTGACGTGGAGATAGCCCACCACGGCATTCATAACCGCTGACCGTGAAGGAAAGTGATGCATCATCGCGCCACGAGACACGCTCGCCTCATCGGCGATCATCGCTGTCGTCGTATTGGCGTAGCCATGCTCGACAAAGCAGCGCACCGCCGCCTCAAGAATGGCCTGTCGTGTCAGCGCACTTTTCTCCGCCTGCCAACCATCGCCAACGCGTCCCGCAGCACTGCGGCGGGTTGTGGCGCCGGCTTGCCGGCTAGTGGCCGTCTTGCCAGATGTGCCACTCGCTTTCCTTGCTGTCATGCTGATCCCCGTGAGATATGGGTTGCTTGCAGGAGCGACTGGGTCGCATTGGCCACCTCGCCTGTGCGGCGCTCGTGGCAAACAATCCGGCTTGCTTTTTTTATCGGCTGTATCCTAGACTGATTTTTATAAAGCGGCCAGCCCGAGCGGCTCTCAGCCCTCTCATAAGCTGGTTCGCACAGTATTTCGGGGTACAGCCATGTCCAATACCAAACCACTCCATGAGGGGCTGTTCAGCTGGCCGACAGACACGCCCAGCCTGATCGGCAGCCGCTGCCTAGACTGCGGAGAGCACGCGTTTCCCAGCCAGTCTGCCTGCCGCGCCTGCTCAGGACAAAACATGGTCCCCGCTGATCTCGGCAGCACAGGCACGCTGTGGACTTGGACGATACAGTCGTTTATGCCAAAAACCCCTTACCATACTGATGAAACTCCCGAGACCTTTACGCCCTATGGGGTGGGCTATGTCGAGCTGGCCTGCGGCCTGAAAGTAGAGAGCCGTTTGCGTGAGAACACGCCGGAACAACTCACCATTGGCATGCCAATGAAAATGGAAATGATCACCGTGCGCAAAGATGAGGAGGGTACTGAGCTGTTGACCTTCCAGTTCTGCGCGGCAGAGGAGCAACACTGATGGATGTGGCAATTGTTGGACTGGGGATGCACCCCTTTGGAAGAACCCCCACCATGTCCGGCCTCGAGCAGGGTGCGGCCGCTGTCCGGGAGGCGCTCGCTGACGCGGGCACCGATTTTAAACGCATGGAATTTGCCTTTGGCGGCAGCCAAGACAGCGGCAACGCCGACTCCCTGGTCAATTTACTAGGCCTAACCGGACTACAGTTCACCAACGTGGCAAATGGATGTGCGACAGGCGGTAGCTCTTTAAACGCAGCCTACTCGGCAATCAAAAGTGGCCAATACGACGTCGGTCTGGTGGTCGGCTTTGACAAACATGACCGGGGTGCTTTTAACCCTCAACCCGCCGACTGGGGCCTAGACGACTGGTATGGCGAGACGGGCCTGATGCTGACCACCCAGTATTTCGGCATGAAGATTCAGCGCTACATGCACGACCACGGCATCTCTCGAGAGACGCTACTCCGCGTGGCCGAAAAAGCCTTCCGCAACGGCTCTTTGACCCCGACCGCATGGCGCCAGACAGCGCTGTCGTGGGAAGAAATAGACAATGCACCCATGGTCAGTGAGCCGCTCAACAAATATATGTTTTGCTCGCCGGCCGAGGGTGGCTGTGCACTCATCGTCTGCCGTGCCGATATCGCTCACGAGTTTCATCCGCGTCCGATCTATTTGAAAACCGCGGTGGTGCGGTCCAGAAACTACGGCAGTTTTGAGGTCTTCAGTCCCGCTCAGCCGCCAGAGGTCGCTGCCTCACCCACGGTTACCGCTTCGCAGGCGGCGTTCGAGCTGGCAGGAGTGGGGCCAGAGGATATCGATGTCGCTCAGCTTCAGGACACCGAAGTGGGTGCGGAAATCATGCATATGGCTGAAAACGGCTTCTGCGACCATGGCGAGCAGGAAAAATGGCTGGCCGACGGGGTGACTGAAATCGGCGGACGATTGCCCGTCAATACCGATGGTGGCTGCCTCGCCAATGGCGAACCCGTTGGCGCGTCGGGACTCCGACAGGTCCACGAAGTGTGTGTGCAACTGCGCGGTGATGGCGGTGCACGGCAGGTGCCCAACGAGCCCAAAGTCGGCTATACCCACGTGTACGGTGCACCGGGCATCAGTGGCGTGAATATTCTTGCGCGCTGAGCGCATGTTTCGTTAGATCAGACGAAGTTAACGAGGATTAACCATGGCAAACGCAGAACAAAAACAGCAGGGAGACGGAGGCCGGTTTGTCGGCACGACCTGGCAGGATCTGCTTGATCTGGAAACCGTCGATGTCCCCGAGTACCTGCGAATACAGAATAACCCTGACATGGGTGACGAAGATCTGTCAGTCGACCGATACATTAGTCAGGAGTTCTTTAACAAAGAAAAAGAAGAGATGTGGCCCCGCGTCTGGCAGATGGCCTGTCGAGAAGAGGAAATTCCCGAGCCCGGTGATCACCACGTCTATTGGATCATCGACCGCAGTGTGATCGTCACCCGCACACCTTCGGGAGAGATCAAAGGCTACATCAATTCGTGCCGACATCGCGGGCGATGCTTGCGCGACGAGTCGGGATCTGTTGATAAATTTCGCTGTCCCTTCCACGGCGCCACCTGGGACTTGGAAGGACAGTTCCAGGGCATCCCCAATCAGTGGGACTTCGAGCATATCGAAGGCCGCGACATGAGCCTGCCACAGGTCAAAGTCGCGACATGGGGTGGTTTTGTGTTCATCAATTTTGATCAGGATGCGCCGCCTCTTGAGGACTATATGGAAGTCCTGCCCGATCACTTCAAGCGGTTCCCACTGGAGGAGTACTTCACGGGCGTGCATGTGCAACGCGTGATGAACTGTAACTGGAAGGTGGGTGCCGAGGCCTTTATGGAGTCTTGGCACACCGTGGAGACCCACAAGCAAATCCTGACCTTCACTGGCGACGCCAACTCGCAGTACGACTGCTGGGGAGACAACGTCAGTCGATCGGTGACACCGATGGGCGTGGCCAGCCCACATTTAAGCGACGTTTCGGAAGAAACCATCACTCGGGACATTCTCAAGCTGTCTGGGCGCATGGCCACGGACAGTGACGAAGGTGTCGAGATGAAAGACGGCCAAAGTGCACGCGAGTTCGTAGCAGAGATGAACCAGGAGATGTTTGAAGAAGCGGCCGGGGAGCAGTTCGACAACCCCACCATGGCCGAGCTTCAGGATGCGATTCTTTACAGCCTGTTCCCGAACTTCCAAGTCTGGATCGGCTACGGTGGCAACATCGTTTATCGCTTTTTACCCAATGGAAACGACCCTGACAGCTGCATCTTCGACGTGCGCATACTGTTGCGTTACCCGAAAGGTAGCGAGCGCCCAGCCACGGTGCCCTGCACGGTGATCCCGGCCGATCAGCCGTTTGCGTCCCACGAAGCATTGGGCTCGCTTGGCGGCGTCTTTGATCAGGATGACGCCAACCTGCCAGCCGTGCAGAGAGGCATGAAAAACTCAGCGACCGGCAAGGTCATCCTGGCAAGCTATCAAGAGAGCCGGATCCGTCATTTGCATCAGACGATCGACAAATATTTGAGCTGATTAGGTAAGTACACCAGGTAACAGAAACAAAAAGCCCCGCTTTGCGGGGCTTTTTGTTTACTCGGTTTACTGGGTCAGGCGGCGCTGTAATGTGCCCAGGCATCTACGATGGGTTTGGGATCAAAGTAGTAGGGGCGAATCTCGCACACTTTGCCATCGCGGAACCGGAACAACTCCGCCAGTTGCGCGGGTGCGAGACTGGGGTCTTCGAAGCGGAAGGAAATCACATTGATCACATAATCGCCGCCGACGGTCATCCCCTCGGGCTCAAGGTCTGCGACCTTCAATGTCCCGAAAACGTGTGAGTACAAATCGCGCAGCGCCCTCTTGCCGCGGTACTCCCCGGCCATCGGCAGGCCTTCGGCCTCAATGATGAAAAAATCGTCGGTCAGCATGGTCTCGGCGGTATCGAAATCCCCCGCACCCGTTGTGGCATAGAGTTGCTGCACAAAGGCTATCTTCTCGTCATCGGTCATCGTCTTACCCCCTCTCTCTGTTTATGGTTGCCTTAAAGCGCGCAGCTCAAGGCGACTCGCAAAAATGAGTCGACTGCTCGGCCACCAGAAATTTAAGTCTGAGCATCGGCATACTGTTGAATAATGCGCTTGCCGAGGGCCATTTGGTGCACCTCATCAGGGCCATCTGCCTGGCGACACCAACGCGC
>JAAEZV010000049.1 GCA_018222695.1 Gammaproteobacteria bacterium | reverse complement strand
AGCAAGGTCACCGCGGCAGGCTGGTCACCTGCCTCTGCTGCCGCGTTGAAATGGCGGTCGACTACATAATTCACCAGCGCCGCTACGTCATCGCCGCCGCGGGTCATGGCGAAGTACTGCACGGTGCCGACGCGTAGATGACTGCTGGCCACCCGGGTCAGAATGGCGCCGGGCTCGATCTGGTTTCTGACCACGGGTTCGCCCGTGGCGACGGCGGCGAGTGCCCGGGTCGTGGGGACGCCGAGCGTGTGCATGGCCTCGGACACGAGGTACTCGCGGATCACAGGGCCGATCGGGGATCGCCCGTCGCCGCCTCGGGAATAAGCGGTCGGCCCCGCGCCCTTGAGCTGAATATCGAATCGCGCGCCGGCAGGCGTCAGCCATTCTCCTATCAGGGTGGCGCGCCCGTCACCGAGTTGAGGGTTGTACTGCCCGAACTGGTGACCGGCGTAGACGGTGGCGATGGGATGACTGTCGGGCAGCGGCGTGCTGCCTGAGAGGGCGGCGAGCTGTGCCGCATCGGATTGCGGATCTCCTGACCAGCCCAATGTGTCGGCCAAGTTCTGATTCCACAGCAGCAGCTGGGGTGCAGACACCGGGTCCGGTGCCTGGGGGGTGCTGAAGGCCGGTCCGAGGCGCGCGTAGCTGTGATCAAAGCCCTGGGGCATGGGTACCCCCGGTCTGGTACCGCGGGTCAGTCACCGAAGAGCTTCTTGATGAAGGACCCTGCCTTTTCTTCGATGGTGTCCTGCATTTGCTGCTGCGCCTCGTTCTTCAGGATCTGCTCGGCGATGGTTGCCACATCGACCTTGCAGGCTGCGCCACTCTCCGAAGCCAGATTGCCGGCGCAGTCCACTGGCCAGTCGACCCCCGCGTAGCGCTGGTCAATCACGCAGAGGGGGCTCACCTCCGTAATCTCGTTATTGACCTGCCCTTCCATGCGGAAGCCAAAGTCCATCGAGCTGAGGTCAATGTCACCCGAGCCTTTCATCACTACGCCAGGGGTGGAGAATCGCAGCTTCTCGATATCGCCTAAACCGTCATCAAAATCCACTGCCAGTGACAGGTCGGTAACAGGGGTGTTGGTCGGCAAGCCCGAGATCGGCGGTATCTTGTTAACGATCGCCACTGCGTTACACACCAGTCCCTGTACAGATACTTTCTGCAGCATTAAATCCTGACCGTTGGCCGTCACGTCGCCGTCCAGCGCCGCCATCAAATCATCAGCCGTGACGCCCTCGGTTTCGAGATCCCAGCCCATCTCAATGCGGCCGGACGCGGCGTCGGTATTGCCCATACTGGCGAGCAAAAGGTCCATGTTTACGCCCTTGAGACCGCCTTCGACTTCAGCCTCTACGACCGGGCGCCGGGCATTCAGCATCACACGCGTATCAAGCTGCCCCTGATGCAGCACGCCGCGAATGTAGTCGATGTTGGCAACCCCATCGAGAACGCGCATGAAGACCTGTGCGTCGCTAATGGTCTGTCCGCCCGCAATGAGTTCGTCTGCCGCCACGCGCATCTCGAGATCGAGATCGCGCAGCGGTCCCACCGGCAAGGGCACGGGAGCACTGTTTCCTGCCTCACTGCCAACGGGAGCAGGCGGCGGCTCAGTTGCAGGTGCGCTTCCTGTTGCAGCAGTTACCGGCGGCGGTGCAGGTTGAATCTGATCTGCGTCCAGTCGCGCCGTGTTGATATCCAGTTTAATTTCGGGGGTCTCCAGCGCTGACCAGACTAGCTGTCCGGTGACATCCCCTCCGGGTAGGCTCGCACTCAACGTGAAATCGGCTTTCGCCGGGGTCATTACGAACGTGCCGTTCAGTGCGCTTTCCACCGGTTTGGTGAGCGCGCCAATCACTTCGGTTTGCAGATCTTGGATTTCAATCTTGCTGAAATCCGACGCAATCCGGATAGCGCCGTCCAGTGCAATATCGAGCGGTGCTGTTGAGCCATCACCGAGCACCGTCAACGCCCCCTCGAGTTGCATGGGCTCGTTCCGTGTATTGACGTCGGTCAGCTTCAGCGCCGCGATGCGAATTTCATTGCTCAGCTCGCCGTCGCGGGTGCGCTGGATGACGGTAATGTCTTCGATCTGGATAGCCTCTGCCAGAATGGCAATACCCGAAACCCCGCCGTCCTCATTTAGCTGTCTTTGGCGCTCCTGTTCCTTGGTCAGTCGAATGATTTCGCCGCGCTTCTCCCACTCCCGATCACTCATGATGGGGCGGGGTTCGGGCGCGGGCGGTAGCGCTTGAGGTTCGGTGATGTCGGCGGTGACACCTGCGATCACAATAGTGCCGATATCGATGTTGCCACCGAGCAGCGGCAGCAGAGAGAGCCCGACGTCGAGCTCTGTAATGGTGGCGTTAATGTCCTGATCATATTCCGTCTGGGCTGGGAGGTTGAGCGTTGTTTCCTCCAATCTGAGCCCAAAACGCGGAAAGAAGCTGAGCTCTGCATCGCCCTCGACAATCAGTTCGCCGCCCGCCTGGGTTTGCACCTGCTCCTGCGCCAAGTCGAGCAACGCCTGCTCGTCAATAAACATGGGTACCAAAAACATCGCCAGAACGGCGATTGCCACCAGCGCGCCCACAATCCAAAGAATCACCAGCATCATCCTTTCCCCCGATGGTTCGTCACCCCGCCAGCATAGCAAAGCGGTTCGGCTTGGAAAGCGTTATCGCGCGCTTCGTCGCTCCACATGCTGATCGAGGATACGTGCTTTCTCTCGCCTCACACCCTGATCCGATTTGAGCTGCCATAGGGCATCCCGTGCAAAGGGATAGGACTCTTTAAGGTCAACGATGGGCTCGGGGTAATCGATAGGGTGAAGTTGTCGCTCCATGGGAGAAAGAAGCCAGGGCTGATGAATGAGCGGCGTGGGTAAGCCTGTCAGCTCGGGGACCCATTCGAGAATGAAGGTGCCTTCGGGGTCATGGTCCAGCGACTGCTTGACCGGGTTATAGATGCGAATGGTGTTAATGCCGGTGACCCCCGCCTGCATCTGCATTTGCGGATAGTGGATCCCCGGCTCGAAGTCGAGGAACAGTGAGCCCAGCCAGGCGGCACCCAGACGCCAGTCCTGCCAAAGGTGGTGCGTGAGAAACGATACGACCATGGCGCGTGCGCGGAAGTTGAGATACCCGGTCTGCATCAGACAGCGCATGCACGCATCAATCAGCGGATAGCCTGTGCGGCCCTCCCGCCACGCATCAAGCCGGTCAGGGTCATGACGACGGGGATGCGCGAGGTAGCCCCGATTGAGATCTTCAAACTCCATGCGGCACTCCATCTCGAATTTTTGGACGAAATGACAGTGCCAGTGCAGTCGGGATTCAAAAGCAGCCAGCGCACGCGTCCAGCCGCCCCGGTCCTGTCGCTTTTTCAGTGCGTGGTAAGCCTGGCGCAGACTCAGATTGCCCCACGCCAGATAGGGTGATAGCCGTGAGCAGTGAACCCGGCTACTGGCGGGCTTCGAGATATGGCGCTGATAGCCGTGTCCTCGCACTTCCAAAAAGCTGTGCAGTACCTCGGCACCTGCGACGGCACCGCCGCGCTGAAAGGCCGCATTGTGCTGCTGCCAGCCCTCGATGCGCTTGCTGAGTGCGCCCTCCAAAGGGGAAGGCAAGGGCTGGCAGAGCCGTGACAGCACCCTGACGTCTACCGGTATCTCGGCATGGCTCATGACACGTTGCCAGGCCCGGTTCCAGCCGCGCCGGTCACTTCGACCACGTTGTATACCGTTGGTTTGGTACTCGTGCCACGCGATACCCTGCGCAGCACAAAAAGCCGCGACCTGCCGGTCCCGGTCAAAGGTCACCCCCAGCCCCGTTTCTTCGTGGCTGTATAAGTGGCCAATAGGCTGAGACTGATGAAGTGTGTTCAACAGCGTCACGGGCTCGCCCTCGAGGACTTGAATCTGGGCCCCTAGCTCTGCCAGCTCGTGGTTCATCGCTTGCAGAGACTGGGCGATAAAGTGCCAGTGCCTGCCGCGATAGTGGGGGTCTCTCAGCAGCGTGGGCTCAACGATGTAGAGGAGCAGCAACGGCTCACCGCGATCGATGGCGGCGGCCAGCGGGGCATGATCAGCCAGCCTGAGGTCCCGCTTGAACCACACTACGTTCATGACGCAGCCTCTCGTTGTGCCAAGAGCGGGTTAACCAGCGGTTGCCAGGTCAGGGCATCCTGCAGCGCGACGCGGCCACGATAGATAGCGCTATAAACCAAACGGTAAGCGTCCCGGTCGAAGGCGGTTGAGACGGGGTTCTCCAGCGCACTTTGAGCTTCTTGCCGCGAGTCGAAGCAGCCGTGCCACGCCCACTGATCCACCAGATGGAATTGCTGTACGGGTTGATGCTCGAGAGGACGTATCGTTTGCTCCGCCAACAGCAGTGGTCCATCGAATGGCCAGGCGGCGATGCGTTGCCGCTCCAATTGATCCAGCAGGCGTGCGTTGTGGGAGTCGGGGCTTTCCTGACCGGCGCAGGCGCCGTCGCAGCGCCCCAGCTGATGCTGAAAGCACGCGCCTTTCCCTTTGTCCAAACCCATGACCCGGAGACACAAAGCGTGATCTCTGGCGAGGTTTTGTATCGTCGTGGTGATGCGGTGTTTGTTGGCAAACAGTCCGTAGGTGTCGGTTTCGCGCACCCCGGTGGGTGCAAAGTCGATGGCAAGGGGTTTCAGAAACCCGTCGGTGGCAGGCTGAAGCTGGATGGTCCAGAGGCGACGCAGTTGGCGTTGGCGTCGATTGAACAGGGGCACTTCTGACTTGATCGCAGCATTCTCTATCAGCAACGCGCCGATCTCGCCCGCTGTGAGCTGACAGTCGATACGGGCAACCTGCGACATGAGCCGTTGATGCCGGCCGGGTTTGCGGCCTTCATTGAGATGTTGTGTGACCCGGCTGTGAATATCGACGCTTTTACCCACGTACAGCAGTGAGCCGTCCTCAGCGAAAAACCGGTAGACGCCGCTGCAGCGCGGCAGCGCGTCGAGCGGCTCACCTGCGCGAGAGAAAGCGATGTGCTGGCTTGTCTCGGTCATCTTGGCATCGTCTTAGATCCACGGCGCAAGCCGGGAGGCTGTCCGGATTTTGTCGCTTTTAATCGGCGCGGTCTCGCTCGGAAGCAAACCGCTCAAAAGCACGAATCGTAGCTTTTGTAGCCGGCGCGACAAAGTGCCGAACGCAGACACGGGGTCTGCGCCACAGAAATAAAAAACGGGTGACAAAGCACATGAAGGTTTCGATGAGTGATCTGGGCAGCATGGGCGTGACAGGGGTGGTTATTGAGTCCGTCGATTTGAGCCTTTACATCGCCCACGCGCGCATCGACGGTGAGGAGCACGTCATTGCTGATCGTCAGGGAAAAGTGCTCAAAACCCGTAACTTGCTCGAAATGCAGCGCATGCTGCGTAAAGCGGTGACCTGCGAGTTTTTTCTGCGACAGCGAAGCGCCTACGATGAAATGGTGGGGCATGCACACCAGGCGGCCGATAACAGCATGGAGCTGCCGCTGGGGCGTGAGCCCCTGCCCGAGTGGTTGAATTAGAGAGCTCTGAACACAGTCAGCCAACGGTGAAGGCAGCGACTTATCCCCTCAGGTCGACGTCGCGTTACTCCTCGGTGGAGAGATCGTCCTCGCCGAGTTTGTGTCCCCAGTCCCGTTTGGCCTTCAAATACTGAAGGTTGTGGTCATCGACGCCACACACGTGCTTCACCTGTTCGATATGAGGCACGCCCAATGCAGTCAGGTCTTCCTGCTTTTTGGGGTTATTCGTTAACAGTCGCAGCTTGCGGCCGCGCCCGAAATATTTGAGTAGCAGTGCGGCATCGGAGAAGTCCCGGGAATCGTCAGGTAGACCCAGCGACCGGTTCGCCTGATAGGTGTTCTCCCCGGCGTCCTGCAGGAGGTAGGTAGCGGCTTTGGCCCACAGGCCAATACCACGGCCCTCATGGCCCGCCATATAGATGAGATAACCGCCCTCGGCATCGTCCGCGATTCGATCCAGCGCTGACTCCAACTGGGGTCCGCACTCACATCTTCGCGACCCCAGTACGTCGCCAGTCAGACAACTCGAATGCACTCTGACCAGAGGGTTGTCGCTCTTTTCAGGTTCCCCAATCACCAACACGCTGTTGACCGCCATGCTGGAAGCCAGGTGCGAGAAAAGGTGTTGGCCGCCCTGTTCTCTCAGGGTGCTGGCGAGGTGCTCGACTTCGCTGAGCTCGGTGCTTCTGACGCTCGCATACCACTGAACGGTCGGGTGTCGTTGGCCGCGGGCCAGCGGCAGGGGAATCGGGCCCATCAGATTGAGGTGTAGACCCGGGCCAGGCGCCTCAGTCATCTCCACCTCCGCGCCATCGGCGTCGATACGGAATAATTTGCCGTCTCGAATCAGTCGCTCGCGGATGTCTGGATTGATGTAAGTGAACATGGCTGGCCGTGGCTTGGCGTCTGACCGCTGATAAAAAGGACCGCGGAGTATAGAGGGATTTAGCCGACTCCGCTCGGTTGTTGCTGGGTGATGCAGTGGATGCCCCCGCCCATGGCAAACAGCGCTCTGGCGTCCAGCATCCGAACATCCCGACCGGGGTAGGCATCCTGTAGCCGCTCGCGGGCTGCATCGTCATGACGGTCATCGAAGCTCGGGCAGATGACCGCACCATTACAGACGTAGTGATTGATGTAGCTGTAGTCGACCCAATCACGGCTGTCTTTCAGCGTGAGAGGCGCCTCGAGCGGCAATACTTCAAGACCTTCGTCGCTGAATTGTTCAGCAAGGGTCTCCCACAAGGGGAAGTCTGGATGATCCGTATTGGTTTGTCGGTGAACCAGCAGACGGCCGTCCGGGGCGAAACAGGCCACGATGTCCACGTGGCCCTTGGTGCCGTTTAAGAAGTTGTCCCGCCACAACCCCTTCGATAGCCAGATGGCGCGGTGAGTGCCCAGCGCAGTGTGAATGTGTGCTGCGATGCTGTCGCGGTCGTGGCCCGGATTGCGCGTCGGGTCCAGCTGAACCGTCTCAGTGAGGAGCACGGTGCCCTGACCATCCACATGAATGCCGCCCCCTTCGTTGACGATCTCGGTGCGCACAGTCGGTACCGCCAAGTTCTCGGCAACCTGAGAGGCGATGGCGTCGTCATCGCTCCACTCGAACTCGGTATTTTGGCCCCAGCCGTTGAACTGCCAGTCGATGGCGACGAGTGCGTCATCTTCCATTACAAAAGTTGGTCCGATATCTCTCAGCCAGGCATCGTTCAGGGTGACGGGGATGACGTCGATGGATGCTGATAGCTTTCGTTCCGCCGCGGGCAAATCCTCCGGGTGACATAACATCTGCACCGGTTCGTATTCGCTGATGGCATTGGCCACCGCCGACCAGGCGTCTTGCGCCTCTTCACGGCTCAGACCGGATTCAGCGTAGCTGTCTCGTGGAAATCCCATCCAGGTGGCGGCATGGGGCGCCCACTCAGGTGGCATATGACGGGCGCGCGTCATTGCTTAATGCCGGGAATGCCCCCGTCCTGTGCGTCACCATTGGGTTGCCGGGGGTTCACCTTGTCATCGGTCAGAGCACCGTAGGTGTCGGGCCTCCGGGTGGCGAAAAAGGGGAACAGCGTCAGCCAATCGTCTCGTTGCCCGAGATCAATTTCTGCCACCAGCGCAGCTGCCTCGTCCCGCGGCGCTTCTCCCAGCACACGTCCGAAGGGGTCGATGATGCAGCTGGTGCCGTAAAAGTTGAGTAGCCCCTCTGAGCCAAAGCGATTGGGCAGGGCGATAAACAGCCCATTGGCCGCTGCATGACCGGTCACAACCCGCCTCAGCAGCGGAGCGGTATCGAAGTCCGGGTAGTCGGGTTCGGAGCCTATGGCAGTGGGATAACACAGCACATCGGCGCCGGCCAGGGCGTAGCAACGTGCCACTTCGGGGAACCACTCATCCCAACATGTTGGGTTGCCCACTTTGAGATCCACGCCGTCCAGTTCAAGCCTGTGCACCGGGTAGGGGTCATCGGCTGGCCCCTCCGCAAAGTAGTCATCCTCAAAGTATCCCTCGGTGACGGGAATATGGAGTTTGCGGGTGCGTCCGACGCACTCACCGTTTGGCGCAACAATGATGGAGGTATTGAGACCGCGTTGGTCGGCTGCTCCGGAGCGCTCAAAGAGCGAGATCTGCACGTGTACATCACAGTCGCGGGCGAGCTCACGTGCGAGCGCGAGACTGGGTCCACTATCTACATTTTCAGCGGAGGCGTCTGCGGGGCCCTCGGGTCGACTATCCGCCGGGTAGCGGCTTAACGTGAGCTCGGGCAGGAACACCACGTTGGCACCGGCACCGGCACAAGCACTTACGCCCTTCGATAATTGTTCGGTATGGGCATCTACGGAGTCGTACCAACGCGTCTGGACCAGACCAATACTGGTCGTTCGGGGCTCGCGCCCGGGAATCGGGCACGGACTAGGTAGCGCCGCGCTGCTGATAACTTTCATGATTGCCGCCTCGCTGTGAGGCAAACAGAGTAGGGGGCGACGCGCTGTGTCTCAAGTGCCCCCTTAGGGGTAGTCATCAGCCTTGGTTGAGGCCCATTGACCGACGCACTGAACGAATGGCCCAGTGCGTCTTGGCGTCAAGGAGAGGCGGGCAATGCGCCGGGCGGGAAGCCTGCCAGCACCCGCATGGCAGCGCTGTCGAGTGCAGCCTGGTCGCGGATGGTTTCGTCCTTCAGCTTTGACTGGGTGACGCTACGCCAGACCGAGGCGTTTGCGTCAGGGTCAATCATGTCGATGATGAAGGTGCCCTGGGTGTACTCCGTCACGCGGACGTCGGTCTGATTCATACAGTTGTAGCAGTTGTACATCGCGTAGCGGTTGTAGCGGCTATAGCCTACTGACGCCCCATAGGAGGGATTGTTGTAGGTTTTCACATCGGTCTTTTCCATGAGATTCAGGTGCCAGCTCAGGAGCAGGTCGGCGTCAGCGGTTTTGTCGACGAACACGAAACCTTTCGCTTCGAGGGCACCCTGTAATGCGTCATCGATGCGATCTCTCTGAAAATCGGTCAGCTCGGTCGGATTGTTGCCCGTCACCTCGCCACTCATGGCATAAAAGCCAATGGTCTTGGGTTGACTGAAGTTGTAGTCAGGGGCGAAGTCCACCACGGGCTCCGGTGGTTTGGTGGCGCAGGCGGCCAACGTCAGGGCGGCGACCAGGGCGGCGGTGAATCGGATCAGCTTCACAACTTTCTCCACAGATTGAATTAAACGCGGGGGCTAATGTAGCAGGGTTGGCCAAGCATCGCAGTGCCAAGGATGACGCGTTTCGAATAATGTCGCTAGCTTGGAGCGCATGGGGCCAGCGTGGCCTGAATGCTGGCGATGTGCGCGCGAATGAGTTCGGTCTGATTGTTCAGTAAGTGATCTCGCTCCGCGACCCAAGCTCGATATTG
>JAAEZV010000048.1 GCA_018222695.1 Gammaproteobacteria bacterium | reverse complement strand
CGCACCCGCTGGTGCGCCTGCGTGATACCGTGACCGCCTCACAGGTCACTGACTCAGGGAGTGCCGCCCGACATGAGCCTTTATTCCGGGCCCGAGCTCGATAAAAACCAGGCGAACTTTGCGCCGCTGACCCCGGTCTCGGTACTGAAGCGCACCGAGCGGGTCTATCCCGATCTGCCTGCTCAGATTCACGGCCGTATTCGCCGTAACTGGGGAGAGGTCGCGGAGCGGTGTAAGCGTTTGGCGTCCGCGCTTTTTCAGCGCGGCGTTGGCAAAGGTGACACCGTGGCGCTTATCGCGCCCAATATCCCGGAAGCCCTGGAATGCGCACTGGCTATCCCCATGTTGGGCGCCGTGCTCAACGCCAACAACGTCAGGCTCGATGCTGCCACCCTGGGTTTTATTCTCGAGCACGGCGAGGCCAAGGTATTGCTCGTTGATACCGAGTTCTCCGCCTTGGCGAGAGAGGCGGTGAGCCACTCCGGGCGCGATCTGTTCATCGTTGATATCGAGGACCCCGAGGGGCCGGGCGGCGACTGTATTGGTGAGCTGACATATAAAGCTTTGTTGGCAGAGGGTTCGCCCGATTTTCCTTACACCCCGCCGGATGATGAGTGGGATGCGTTGGCCCTGAATTACACATCCGGCACGACCGGCCAGCCTAAGGGCGTGGTGTATTCCCATCGCGGCGCCTGGACCAATGCGGTCAACAATGTGGTGACCTGGGAGATGCCTCATCACCCTGTCTATCTTTGGACGCTGCCGCTCTTCCATTGCAACGGCTGGTGCTTCCCATGGACCATCACGATGCTGGCGGGCACCCATGTGTTTTTGCGTAGCCCCTCGGCTGAAGGCATTTATGACGCTTTCGCGCAGCATGGTGTGACGCATCTCTGTGGCGCGCCCATCATTATGTCGATGATTGCCGGTGCGGGTGACGCCGAGCGGCAACCGTTCTCGCAGTCAGTGCGCATGATGACGGCGGCTGCACCACCACCGCCCCAGACTATTCAGGCGATGGAGCAAATGGGCATCTCTATTACACATGTCTACGGGCTGACTGAAGTCTATGGCCCTGCGGTGGTGTGCGCGGAGCGGGCAACCTGGTCGACGCTCAGTGACGAAGAGCAGGCCAAGCTGAAAGCCCGACAGGGTGTGGCGTATGAACTGCAGGAGGATGTGCTGGTGCTGAATCCTGACAATCGCACACCCGTGCCCTGGGATGGTGAGACCCAGGGCGAGGTCGCGTTTCGCGGCAATATCGTCATGAAGGGTTACCTCAAACAAGCTGAGGCCACCGCAGAGGCATTCAATGACGGCTGGTTCTGGTCAGGGGATCTGGCGGTGCAACATCCCGATGGATACATTGAGATCCGCGACCGCTCCAAAGACATCATTATCTCGGGGGGCGAGAACATCTCATCCATTGAGGTCGAGAATGCGCTGTACAGCCACCCGGCCGTGGTCTGTGTGGCGGTGGTGGCGATGCCCGACGAGAAATGGGGCGAGGTGCCCTGTGCTTTTGTCGAGCTGGCTGACGGCAGTGAGCTCAGCGAGGCCGATTTGATTGAGCATGCGCGCGGGCAGCTCGCTGGCTTCAAGCGCCCGAAGCGCATCGTTTTCGAGGCGCTACCTAAAACAACGACCGGGAAGATCCGAAAGAATGTGCTCCGTGAGCGCGTTGCTGATTTAAGCTAATGCCCGTTGCGACCAGTCTGGTTGGTCCGCAACGCTAGCGTTCAGGTGTCAGAATCGGTTGGAAAGGCCTGCGGAGCCCTCCGCACAGGGTGGCTTGATAAGCCACCCACTGGTCACTGAGATTGCTCTCGCTAACCGCTAACCGCTAACCGCTAACCGCTAACCGTATCTGCCGATTGCTGTACCGCGGCGGGGTGATCAGGCTCCAGTGGTCACCGAGCCCGCGGTGATCTGCTTTTTGGGGTCGTAAAACGGTTTGGCAACGATCGTTCCGCTCCGCGTCTCGCCAGCCAGTTGGACGTCGCAGGTGGTGCCAACAGCGCTCTGGGCACTTGCCACCATCGCCAGCGCAATATTCTTTTTCAGGCGCGGCGAATACACCGCTGAGGTGACTTTACCGATCACCTCGCCGTTTACCTCAACGGGCCAGAATTGCGTGTTGGGGCCCGGGAGCGGCTCACCGTCAATCTCGATGCCAATCTGCTGCCGGGAAATCCCTTGCTGCTGCACCTGTTTGAGTGCGGCTTTACCAATGAAATCTGCGGGCATCTCAAGATCAACGAGTCTGTCCAAACCGAGCTCAAAGGGGTTGGTCTGGGCATCCATATCGGCATGGTAGGAGAGCATGCCGCCTTCAATACGGCGAATCGATGACGTATGCCCGGGCTTTAATCCCATGGGCTCACCCACTGCCATCAGTTTTTCCCACAGCGCCCCGCCTTGGCTGCCATCGAGAAGGTAAAGCTCATAGCCGAGCTCGCTAGACCAGCCGGTGCGCGAGATCACCAGCGGAATACCGTCGAGCTCAAAATGATCGAGCCAGTAGTACTTGAGGTCACGAATCGACTCGCCAAACAGCGCCGCCATAATGTCACCGCTTTTAGGACCCTGAAGCTGAAGCGGGGAAACATCGGGCTCGCCAATCGTAACGTTGAGGCCCGCGTGGGTGGCAACGCCCTGCGCCCACATCAGCACATCGCTGTCGGCCAGCGACAACCAAAAGCGGTTCTCCTCAAGGCGCAACAGCACCGGGTCATTCAGAATGCCGCCGGCGTCATTGGTAATCAGAACGTACTTGCACTGGCCCACCGCGCACTGCGAAAGATTGCGGGGCGTGAGCAACTGTACAAAGGTAGCCGCGTCTGGCCCCGTAATCTCGACCTGACGCTCCACCGCGACGTCGCAGAGGATGGCGTTGTTGACGAGGTTCCAGAAGTTTTGCTCGGGGTCACCGAATGACCGCGGGATGTACATGTGGTTGTAGACCGAGAAATCGGTGGCGCCCCATCTCACGGTGGCATCAAAAAACGGTGATTTCCGGATCTGGGTACCAAACCCAAAGTCTTTGATTGTGGCGGCGGACATATTCTTTCCTCTGATCACTGCTGGACTCAGTGCCCAGCTATCGCGATTTCGCGGCCTTTGTACGGTGCGTACAGCAAACTTGGTTGCTTCATGCCGACACTTTTGGGCCTAAAAGCACCGAATGGATAACGAGGGGTAATTTTTGTTGCCACGGTGGGTGTGTTGCCGTGGTGGGCGAGCAGGCAGGATTCACCGATGGCGCGTCGGTGCGGATAACAATCCATTCCGCTCGCTGGGCCGTATCGCCATGGCAATCCGGCGCCCCCTTTTACTGGTCTTTCATGAATAAACTTCGTCAGGAGTGGTTCTCCAATATTCGCAGCGATCTGCTTGCGGGATTGGTAGTGGCACTGGCACTCATCCCCGAGGCCATTGCCTTCTCCATCATCGCGGGTGTCGATCCGCGTGTGGGGCTGTATGCCTCCTTTTGTATTGCTGTGGTGATCTCTTTTGCGGGCGGGCGACCCGGTATGATCTCGGCCGCCACGGGCGCCATGGCGCTCCTGATGGTGACGCTGGTTAAAGAGCACGGCCTCGAGTATCTGTTCGCCGCCACTATCCTCACTGGCATCTTGCAGATTATTGCGGGTTGGATTCGGCTTGGGGAGCTCATGCGGTTTGTTTCGCGCTCAGTCGTTACCGGTTTTGTGAATGCGCTGGCAATTCTGATCTTTATGGCCCAGCTGCCCGAACTCATCGATGTGCCTTATGCGGTATATGTCATGGCTGCTGCTGGTCTGGGCATCATTTATGGCCTGCCCTTCATCACACGGGTGGTGCCGTCTCCCCTAGTGGCTATCGTGTTGCTCACGGCAGTCTCGATTTACTTCGGTATCGACGTCCGGACGGTCGGCGATATGGGCGATCTGCCGTCGACGCTTCCGGTATTTCTGATCCCAGATATTCCGCTCAATCTAGAAACGCTGGAGATCATCTTCCCCTACGCCGTAACGCTAATGGTGGTGGGGCTGCTCGAGTCGCTCATGACTGCCACCATCGTCGATGACCTAACCGATACCACCAGCAACAAGAGCCGCGAGTGTATGGGCCAGGGTGTGGCCAATATTGCCAGCGGTTTTCTGGGTGGCATGGCCGGCTGCGCGATGATCGGCCAGTCGGTGATCAACGTGAAATCAGGTGGTCGTGGGCGCTTGTCCACGCTCAGTGCGGGCATTTTCCTGCTGCTACTTTTGTTGTTTTTCAGCGATTGGGTTCGACAGATTCCCATGGCGGCGTTGGTCGCTGTGATGATCATGGTATCTATCGGCACGTTTAACTGGGATTCTATTCGCAGCCTGCGAACCCATCCACCGAGCTCGAGCGTAGTGATGGTGGTCACGGTTGCTGTGACGGTCTCTACCCACGATCTTGCGCAGGGCGTATTGTCAGGGGTCCTGCTTTCGGGTTTCTTCTTCGCCCAAAAGGTCGGTCGCATTCTGGTGATTCGTTCCCAGTCTGAGAATGAGGGTCGGGTCAGGACTTACACCGTGCTAGGCCAAGTCTTTTTTGCCAGTGCAGACCGATTCGCCCAATCTTTCGACTTTAAAGAGGTGATCGATACTGTGCGGATTGATGTCAGCCGCGCCCACTTCTGGGACATCACAGCGGTCAGTGCTTTGGACAAGGTGGTGCTCAAGTTCCGCCGTGAGGGAGCGGATGTCGAGGTCATCGGCTTGAATGAGGCCAGCGCAACGATGGTGGATCGCTTTGGTTTACACGACAAGGACGGGGCGGAAGATCTGCTCCTGCCTCAGTAGCCGCCAGTATGAAGCAGCCTAAAAAAGTGCTCGCCTGTGTTGACCAGTCGCCCTACGCCGACTATGTGGCGGACTACAGTGCCTGGGTCGCCCAAAAATTTAACTTGCCACTTGAGTTGCTCCACATCATTGATCGCCATCAGGAAACCGCCACTAGCGATGACCACAGTGGAGCCATTGGTTTTGATGCCCAGGAGAACCTGCTGAACCGGCTGGCAGAGGAGGAGGGGGAGCGCTCGCGGACGATCCGGGAGCAGGGCCGACTCTTTCTTAATGAGCTGAAAAAGCGCAGTGAGCAAAGGGAGGGTATTGCCGTTGATGTTCGGCAACGCTACGGACAGTTGCTAGAGACGCTCGATGAGCAGCAGCAGGACGTCGCACTTTACGTGTTAGGCCGTCGCGGTAAGTCGGCGGCACAGACCCAGCGCGATATGGGGCGGCATGTTGAGAGCATCAGTCGCAAAATTCGCAGACCCATCTTAACCGTCGCCAATGCGTTCTCCGAGCCAAAAAGTCTCTTAGTGGCTTATGACGGAAGGCGCATGACGCGCAACTGCATCAGTATGCTGGCTGCCAATCCCGCGCTCACTGATTTGCCTGTGCACGTGGTCATGTCAGGCAAACAAAACGGTGATGCAGATAAACATCTGGAGTGGGCGAGCAGGACTCTGGCAAAAAGCGGGTTCGAGGTGGAGACGGCCTATCTGCCCGGGAATCCAGAGCAACAGATCACGCAGGCGATTGCCGACAGGGAGATCGACATGTTGGTGATGGGGGCCTACAGCCGCTCGCCTTTGAAGAGCCTCTTTCTCGGCAGCAAAACCAATGACCTGCTTCGCGCCTCGAAGGTACCCACCGTGACGGTGCATCTTTAGAAGCCGGTTTTAGGGCGCCCTTCTTTTAACGTGCTTCCCATTTCGGGGTTCTGTCAGTTTTTGAGGGCGTGAATGTCTCAGGGCTCTGGCGATTGGACCGTTTACCCTGCTGCTCTGAGCAGCTTTACAAACGCCCATTGGCTACTCAGCCAGCTTTTGTGTTTAGGCAGATTGTCGTCGATATCAGCTGCGCGGGTGCCATAAAACACGTGCATGACGCTGGGTGGTAGCGCACTGGGATCGACAAAATTCCGTGTTGAGATAAACGCATAACCCTTGTCTCCCTCACCCATTTTGGCCATCACGGGTTTGTGGCAGGCGTCGCAGATACCGCGGTCAATCGCGACAAAGCGTTTGTACTTGCCATAGGTGGTTGCTTGCTCGGGCAGACTTACTGCGGGCAACTTAAATAGGGTGACGTCTGCGAAAGGCGCTTGATATTTATCCTGGCAAATCGTGCAGTGGCAGAAGAAGCGAACGATGGGTTGCCCCTGAGCCGAGAATTGGTTGGTGCCGCAAGGGCACTGGCAGGCGTGTTCCATCGAGTTGGTCTCCTGTCACAGCTACTTGGACGTAAGCTTTTAAGAGTCTTTACCATACTCTTTTCCCCCGGCATTCAGTCAAGCGCTGGATTTTTGCTTACGCCCGCCAGTTGTTTTCGCCATTGCGAAAGATTTGCACTGATGGCCATAAAACCTAAGATCCACAGGGTTTCATCCCAAGCAAATATCCAGTGACCGCGGTAAGCCCAGTAGGCAGCTATCGACCACAGCACGCCATACAATAGATACTTAAGGTAGGTCGCAAATGACAGTATTACACTGGTTCCCACACCTCGGTCTTGAAGTTTCACGCTGAGCTCGATAACAAGCAGCACCAAAATCCAGACAGTTGCCTCGATTAGATCTGCCCACGCGAGTTGAAGCTCTATTTGCATTCCGGATGCGTCAGTGATCGCCTGACCTTGAAAAAAAATGAAAAATTCATTTTCCGACGATAGCTGCGCGCAGTTAGTCGCATTCAGTTCCCAGTAGGTAAGATTTCGAGAAAACGACAGTGCTTGGTCAGAGAACGTGCAGAGAGTCGTGTCGACAAAATGCGTTGCATTAGCCAGTAGCGCAGTATCCCGAGCATAAACAAAGATCGTATGGCCAATCGACAGGTAACAAATTGCCTTGACCAGATGGATGGCCCGCATTCTGCTGCGGGAAAACGCCGAATCAGATAAGAGGAACGTTTCAAGTTCGAGCAGGATCAAGATTACGAACCAGCTGAGCTCATCAATCGTCGTAGTGAAAGAGGCCGTCCAATCATGCCAACGCCATCCTGAGTGGAAGTGGTGTCTCATGTACTCTATATCTGCAAGTACATATTGGAGAAAATTGACCAACAACAGGGAATAGACAATAAGCTTCGTGCATTGTCTCGCGTTAAGTTGTGGTCGTTGAGCTGGTCGCATATTCAATCTAGGTACCAAAATGCAGGGGCTATTTCCACTGAGTCCACTGAGCAGGAGTTTAGTGTCGGGATTAGCTAAAGATTTGACTCTTAATCTTTTATACACTCATGGGCTGATGGTTAAGCTTCAAATATCTGTTGAGTAGTAGTGTCTTTCGAAAAACCAACAATACAGCGATTCCACTCAGTCTGAAGCGCCAATGGCCGAGGTGTGCGAATTGAAATCCGAAGAGAAGATCCGCGCGATTGCCTTTGTTTCTAGCTACATGGAAGCTTGGAACCTTGGCGATGCAGATGGTTTATTAGCTTTAATGAGCCCAGAAGTTCGCTACGTTGATGAAGCCTGGCAAGAGGAGATGACTCGCGATGAGCTTGCTGAAGAGTTAGCTGATTATTTTGCGAGTTACCAGTATCACTATGAATTATCAGGCGAAGTCTTCTGCCATGGTGACAGGTGCGCATTCCAGTATTGTGGAAAGTTGACGCGACCTTGCGGAGAGGAGCTGGTTCTCCGCGGCGCTGACTTTGTAACTTTTAGGGACGGACTCGCGTTAGAAATCAGGGATTACTATCAGCAACCGGAAGAGAAAACTGAACGACCTGACGGCGAATTCGGTGGACAGTATTTGAAGTCGGGGATGAGTCGGGAGGTCATGGCCGATTTGCTCGCGAAAATAGAGGAGGCCATGCACCGTGATCAGTTGTATCTTGATTCAAGCCTGTCACTACCCAAGCTAGCTACCTATCTTGGCACTAGCGTTAATCATGTATCTCAAGCTATCAACGCAGGTCTTCAATCTAACTTTTTCCACTTTGTTAATCGTAGCCGCGTTGAAGCCGCGGCTACGATTCTTGAGCACGGCACTCCTCCTTATCTGTCAACGACCGAGATTGCCTCGGAGGTTGGTTTCAATTCCACCTCGACTTTTTATTCTGCTTTTCAAAAAGTCTTTGGTGTGACCCCGGGAGCTTATCGGCGCGAAAAAAACAAACTCTCCTAGGTCTTAACCGCAGATTAGAGGTGTAGCTCATATCGACACTTGTCGGCAGCTTTCCGGCGGTGGGTAACGGCGCCCTGGCTACCTCGGAGCTACAGTTTTTCTGCATTTTGTGAGAGTTCTGAGAGCTCGGTAATAGCGCGATAGGCTTGGTCAATGGCGACATGAGTGTAGGCAGAGGCGCCTGCATCCGCGTTGGCGATCGAGATCGAGTCAAACCGTTGGCGCGCAATTTCATGCGGCGCTTCACCTGGCGCCCATTCCGGATCCCACAGCTGCATATATTCATAGGCGTAACCATGGGGCCAACGGTTCACCGTGATTGCGAGAACATCCTCGGTGACATCGAAGCCAGCGGGGCCCAGTAATTCATCAAGCACCGTCCGCACCTCGCGTTCAAAGTCCTCCAACGAGAGGTCCAGAAGCTTTTGACGTGATCCTCTGAGCTGGCTCCGGATATCGATTGCGTCCTCTGGTGGTGAAATCGACCCCCAAAATACGAGCGACACAGCATCACCTTTGCTCTCATAGCCCCCGGTATGGATGCCTTGAAAGAGAAACAGTCTGCCGTGCAGTCGACCGGGACAAGAAATGGCGTCAATGCCCAGTTTGTCGAGTGCGTCGCGGTTACGAATCAGTACATTGGTCAATACAAGCGGCATCTTGACCTGATATTTGAGCGCGTCTTTTTGAGCCTCAGGTATAGACGGGCACAAATGGGGAATGATGCTGTGATAGCAGGCCAGCACCGAGTGCTTCGCTGTCACGCGATGGATTTTTCCCGACGATGCGTACGTCACCGAAACGCCGGTCTCTGTGTTTTCGGTATTGACCACGGTCGCATTCAGCCGTAACCGCACGTTGTTGGCACTTTGATCCAACAGGGAGTAATCGAAGTTTGCCGCAGCAATGTTTAGGGCGTCAGCTTCCGGCGCTACCTCAGGAATCAATTTAGCGACCAGCAGCCGAGCAAGGCTGGCGTTGCCGTCCGGCCACATGGCAACGGGGTACTGAAAGTCCTCCACTTCCCAGTCCCGGCCAAACAAATGCGCCCCCGGATAGCCCTCCCAAATGGCCTCAGCTGCAGATAGCGCACGCATTTCGAGACCGTAAGATCCGTGCTGGTCTTTATCAAATAACTGGACCGCGTCCTCGGTGAGGCCTGCGTACTCGCGGAGAAAATCCGGATAGCTTATTTCACTGAGCAGCGTCTCTAACTCGGCCTCGGAAAGCTTTGAGTGAGAGATGTCACCTGAGTACAACCGCAGCAGAGATTTGCGTCCCTCCACCGAGATGGGAATTTGGTCAATCTGTTCCCTCGTCAGGTGATTTCGCAAGCTAAAGTTCGGTATCAGCCGGCTTTCTTCGTAGGTATCGGCGTCAAACCACATTGCCGGGCTGTTAGGTGCGTCCCGCCCGTATTCAAAGGTCATCTCTCGACGCATTGCCTGAGGGTCGATGCCCAGCTCGGAGAGAAGCCTGTTGACCACATCACTAAATTTCCACCACTCCAGATTGTGGGTGCCGCCCAGCGA
>JAAEZV010000527.1 GCA_018222695.1 Gammaproteobacteria bacterium | reverse complement strand
CGACCACCTTCACCCACTCGTCAGGCCCCACGACCTTAAATGCGGCGCCAGAATGATCGCTCGCGCTGATGGCGGCGTCAGGCGTAAAAATACGGTGATAGATCGCCCGCCCCGCCTCGATATTCTCGGGGATGTTGGTGCCGATTTGATCCGTCGCACGAGCATAGAGCCGCTGCAAGTACTCGACCTCGTACTTCGCCTGCATGATCGCGATGCCATGATCATCCGCCTGCACGCGCAGCACCCCCATCACGCACCACACCGAGATGCTCCACACCGTGCACAATTTTATAAAACGCTTCATTACTCAACCTCGGGCCCTTGCTCTTCACCATCCTTCTTTTCACCACTTTCACTTCACCGCCCGCCGCCGCATCGCCCGGAGCAGCTGCGCGCCGGTGGCAACGTGACGCCAAAATACCAGACCAACTGAGACATCGCTCTGGGAGCAAGCGGCGCTCAAGCGGGTCAAGCGTGCCAGCCGGGAACGTACTAATCAACAGCCCTTTCTTCCTTCGAGGTAATCATTGAGCACCTCGTGAAAGTACCTCACCCGGGCTTCCTGATCAGCCAGGTAGTAGTCCTCGAAGCCCTGAGATTCCCAGCCGTTCTGTTGAGCTTCGGCCAGCATCATGTCCTGCCATACGATTGAATCGATAATCTCGGGAATACCCCCGCCACCATCAAAGTCGCAGGTCAGTGATTCAGATTCGACAACCGGATACAAATCCTGGGTCATGATCCCGTGGGCCTCGGCCTGCCCTTCGACCGGGAAGGCCATACACCACAAGTCGAAGGTGCACTTGGTGGGGTCTTTCGGGTCCGGCTCAGTCCGGAAAAAGATCAGGTTGTCCGGTAGGAACGAGATGGTGACATTCGGAAAAATCACCGTATGGGGGCTGTCTGTCAACTCCTCATCATTCATGTGCTCGTAATGCACATAACCCTTTTCTTTCCAGTGCTTTCTCTTGGCCGCCTTGAGATCCATCCAACCCTGTATCGCCCTTGTTTCAAAGTCAGGGTAACCGTCGGGGTCGATATCCCACATGCGCAGAATGTCATCAAAGGGGTGCGGCTCGCCCTCCGGTAACCGATCCCGGAGACTCGGGCGCATTGGCTGTACCGTGCGCCCATGCCCGTTGGGCCAAATCTCTGAGCGCGCGCTCCAATAGTCCTGATCAATCCATGGCGGCACCTGCGGATGCGCCGTGCGCGTGTGGTAGGACTCACTGAAATTGACCGAGGCAAATTTCCAGTTGGTGTTCAGCCGGATCTTTCGGGCAAAGATCCTCACCGCAGTCTCCATGGGGTAGTTTTTGTAGACATCGGGCAACGGATGCAGGTAATCCATCAGCCCCGGGCTGTCGTCACTGAAGCTGTACCACACGAAACCGCCCCAGGTGTCGCATCGCAATTCCTTGAGCTTCAGCTTTCCGCAGGGGTCGCCCTGCGAGAAGTTTTCGGGGTCCTGCACCGATTTCAACACACCGTCGATGCCCCAC
>JAAEZV010000526.1 GCA_018222695.1 Gammaproteobacteria bacterium | reverse complement strand
GCTGGTGACCCATTCAGCAGCGCAGCGGACGACGATGCACTGCTGACGGCACAGTTGAATCTAGGCGAGCGGCGCGGCTGGTATGTGCCGTTGGCGGCAAAAGAGAAGTCGCTGTCGGCGCCCACTTTGATCGCCGGGCAGGCATATTTCACCACCTTTGTCCCCGGTAACCTGGAGGAAGCAGAGGCCTGCGTGACCGCTGGTGAGGGTTTCCTTTATGCATTCTCATTGCAGGAAGGTCGGCGCCTCACCTGGATGAGTGTCGGCGCACGTTTGCCAGACACACCGCAGGTGCTGGTGCCGCCGCCCGACGAAGATGATGAGGGGGAGTGGAACCCCAGCTTGTATTTGGTGGGCGTGGGGGCCGGTGATGACAATACCGGTACGATCGCGACCCAGCAGACGCTCACACCGCAGCGTATTTATTATCAATACGGAGATTGACTATGCGTGCTAACGCCGGCTTTACGCTCTTGGAATTGATGATCGCAGTGGTGGTAGTGGCGATCCTTGCCGCTGTGGCCTACCCGAGCTATCAGAGTTATGCGGGGCGTGGCTATCGTGCCGAGGCTCATACTGCGCTACATCGGCTCGCGAATCTTCAGGAGCAGTACTATCTTGATCAGCGGCAGTATGCCGCGGACCTGACCGCGCTGGGGGAAGCCAATAATCCGGCTGTCACCGAGGGCGGGCGGTATCAGGTGGCGGTCGCAGTGACCGCGGTGTCATTCATGCTCACTGCGACAGCGCAGGGGAGTCAGGCTAGTTTAGATGCAAGCTGCCCTACTATGACGCTCACAGGAAACGGCGCGAAGACGCCCGAGGAGTGCTGGTGATGATGTCACCATCATTGAAAGCGTTTGTGGGTGGGGCTTTGGTGGTGTGTTCGTTCTGTGCCCAAGCCCAGCAGTGGTCGGACTACAAGTGCTACGTCCTGGATACGGAAGGCGCGCACTGGGTTCACCTTTTTGAAATGGACCCACAAAATCTGTCGAAGGAGGTAGCCGGCCTTCCAGGCAGGCTCATTCTGGACAGCTTCGGACGCTCGGTGGCCGAGGTGCGAGAAGTGAAAGAGTGCCTACCGCTCGACGCGTCATTTTCGTCACTCAAGGCCCGGACGCTCGACGAAAACACGCCAAAATGAGCTTACTCTTCGGGCTGTGTGGTCCAGTTGTTGTCGGCAACATGCGCTGAGATTACGCGGTCGGCTACGCTGATTGTCACTTCTCTGCCAACGCTCGCACATTCTGCCGCCAAATAGCCCAGCCCAACATTGCACTTTAGCCGCGGTGAGTAAGTGATGCTGGTGACGCAACCGTCGCCCTGGCCGTCTGCGGCCGCCATCGGGTACGTCTCTCGGGGATTGGCGATGGGCTCTCCCTGAGCGACGATTCGTACCAACTTCATATCGGGCTCCGCCGCCGCAATTTTTTCCAATGCTTCCCGACCTAGGTAGTCAGCGCTTTTGCCCATTTTGAAGAAGCGGTCCAGCCCCGCCTCAATCGGATTGTT
>JAAEZV010000525.1 GCA_018222695.1 Gammaproteobacteria bacterium | reverse complement strand
GACAGATGGCTGCGATGGTATATTTTGACGAGCGTTGGCCCTAGTCACAGGTTTGGCCTGAGCCTTGCCGCGGACGTTGCCCTAACAGGTGCTTGGCTATAGCGCCCTTGAGGAAAAGAAATTGAAAGCAGCGGTGTGTCGTGAGGTTGGCCAGCTACTCTCTATCGAGGAGGTGGCGATCGCCGAGCCCGGGCAGGGCGAACTGAAAGTGCAGCTGGCCGCCTGTGCTATCTGCCACAGTGACATTATGTTCATCGATGGCCATTGGCAGGGAGCGCTTCCAGCGGTCTACGGGCATGAGGCGTCAGGCATTGTTGAGTCAGTCGGTCCGGGCGTGAGTGATGTTTCTGTTGGAGACCATGTGGTGGTTACGCTCATTCGCTCCTGTGGAGACTGTCATTACTGCTCGCGTTCGATAGAAACCCAGTGTGAAAAAACGTTCTCGCTGGATGAGCGCAGCCCGCTATCAGATCGTTCGGGAGCCACCATTGGACAGGGGCTGAATGCCGGTGCCTTTGCCGAGTATGTCGTTGTAGAACAGAGTCAGGTCTGCATCATCCCGCGGGAGCTGCCGCTGGATGTTGCATCAATGTTGGGCTGCGGGGTGCTTACAGGTTTCGGTGCAGTTGCTAATACGGTAGACCTCGCGCCCGGGAGCACTGTCGCTGTCATCGGCTGTGGCGGCGTTGGCATCAACAGTATTCAGGCGGCTGCGGTTAAAGGCGCACAATGCGTGATTGCCATCGACGTCGTGGACGCAAAGTTAGAAAAAACCCAGCTATTCGGTGCGACGCACACGTTAAATAGTAGCGCTCAGACCTTCACTGACGATGTGTTCGCGTTGACCGAGGGCCGCGGCCCAGATTTTGTTTTTGTCACCGTGGGCGCCAGGTCTGCGATTATGCAAGGCATGCAAATACTCTCCCGAGCCGGGACTTTGGTCATCGTGGGTATGCCTGCATCAGAGATTTTATTGGAGTGTGACCCCGGCGAGTTGGCGTCAAG
Organism: Gammaproteobacteria bacterium; assembly: GCA_018222695.1. GTDB lineage: Bacteria > Pseudomonadota > Gammaproteobacteria > Pseudomonadales > Halieaceae > Luminiphilus. Next base: position 509 of record JAAEZV010000525.1, on the reverse strand, counting down.
GGGGCAGTCGCTGGTGGGGTCAAAAATGGGTTCCAGTTCGGTCAGTCGCGACATTCCTTTATTGGTGAATCTGTATCAGGAAGGCATCCTCAAGCTGGACGAGTTAATCAGTGGTCGTTACGCCTTGCATGACATTAACGACGCCATTGATTCGGTGAGACGCGGAGAGGCTTTTCGCAACGTGGTGATGTTCCAGTGATCATTAAGGACTTCGAGACCTTCGTAGTCGGTAATCCCCCCCCCAGATTTGGAGGGCGCTATTTCATCTTTGTAAAGTTGGTGACCGATTGCGGTGTCGTGGGTTACGGCGAGGCTTACTGCGCGACATTCGGGGCAAAGACGGTAGAGGCGATGCTCCGAGATACCGCCGAGCGATTTGTAGTGGGCCGCGACCCGTTTCACATAGAGGCACTGTGGCGCAGCATTTATGGCGCTGGATATAACCTCAGACCCGATGTCTCTTTGATGGCCGTTCTCTCTGCTTTAGAGATGGCTTGTTGGGACATCAT
>JAAEZV010000047.1 GCA_018222695.1 Gammaproteobacteria bacterium | reverse complement strand
CGTTGGGTTCCAATAGTCTGCCGAAAAACACGCCCAGCTCAAAGAGCAACCACATGGGGACCGCAAGCAGTGACTGGGAGATCACGTCGGGCGGTGTGAGCAGCATGCCGAAGACAAAGCAACCAATGATGATGTAGGGGCGTTTTTTGGCGAGTGAGTCGGGGCTGGTGACCCCAGTCCAGATCAAGATGATGGCGGCGATCGGCATTTCAAAGGCGATACCGAAAGCCAGAAACAGCTTCAGCACAAAATCGAGATAACTGTTGATGTCGGTCATCACCTGCACGCTGTCGGGGCCCACGCTGGTAAAGAAGGCAAAGATGAGCGGAAACACCACAAAGTAGGCAAAAGCCGCTCCGGCGTAAAACAGCAGCACGCTGGAGGCGAGCAGCGGCATCGCGATGCGCTTTTCCTTTTGGTAAAGCCCCGGCGCTACGAACCCCCAGATCTGGTAGAGAATCACCGGTATCGCCATAAAAATAGCGAGCACCAGGCTGAGCTTAAAGGGGGTGAGAAAAGGCGACGCCACGCCGGTGGCGATCATGGTTGAGCCTTCCGGCATCAGCTCCCTCAGCGGCGCCGAGACGAAGCCATAGATTTCATTGGCAAACGGAAACAGGATGATGAAGCCGATTAATACGGCGAGCACCGCCCGCAGCAGCCGGTCACGCAGCTCCGTCAGATGCGCCACCAGCGACATCGGAGGGTCGTCGTGTTCGGTCTGCTCGGTCATGCCGTTTTTGGCGGGGTGTCGTTATCCCCCTCGGTAGCGTCAGCGTCGGCTAGTGAGTCCGCCGGTGGAGAGGATGCCGGGTGAGGCGTGGTCGATGCCATTTGTAACGAGTCGCTGGTCTCGTTGCCGAGCGCTTTCATCTCCCGCTCTACGGACTGGGTGGTGTCGCGAACCTGCTGCTCAAGTTGTAGCGACTCTGCCTTGAGCTTTTGCATGATTTCGTCGTTGTGCAGTTCGCGTCGGACCTCGGTGCGGATCTGATCGAAGCTGCGCCGAAAACGATTGACCCACGCCAGCACGGTACGAACGGCGCCGGGCAACTGTTCAGGCCCTACCACCAACAGGCCCACGACGCCTATCAGCAAAAGCTCGGCAAAGCCGATGTCAAACACGTTGAGCCGCCCTGTTTAGGTCGGGGGTTTATCGGTGTCGCTCTCGTCTTGCGAGGCGGTGTTGTTCCCGACACTCTCGCTCTCGGCCTCGTCTTTACTCATGCTGTTGCGAAAGCCTTTGATAGCGCTACCCAGATCGCTGCCGATGTTGCGCAGGCGCGATGTGCCGAAGAGCATGACGACAATCGCCAGAATGATGAGGAGCTGCCAGATGCTGATTCCGCCTAGGCCCATAGTCCCTCTCCTTATTTAAGCGTCTTCCGAGACCGCATTATGGCCTTTTCGGGCGGCTTTTTCTGCCAGCCCCGACAGCCCCATGCGCGCGTCGAGTACGTTGAGGACATCGGTGTGGTCGAGGTCAAGGTGCGCGAGCATCACCATAGTGTGAAACCAGAGATCGGCTACCTCGTTCACCAAGGCCTCCGGGTCGCCGCTTTCGGCAGTATCCTTGGCCGCCAGTATCACCTCGGTGGCTTCCTCACCGACTTTTTCGAGGATCTTGTTGAGACCCTCAGCGTTCAGTGCGGCGACGTAAGAACTGTCCGGTGACGCGGTCTTGCGCTCCGCTAGCACTTTATCAAGTGCGGTTAGCAGATCATCCATTCAGTCGTCCTCGCGTAGCTGCCAACTGCCGTCTTCGGGGTGGTAGAAAAAACAGGTGCGCCGGCCTGTGTGACAGGCGCCGGCGCCATGCTGCTTGACCTGTAGCAGCAGGGTGTCGCCGTCACAGTCCAGACACGCGCTCACCAGATCCTGAGTATTCCCGGACGTGGCGCCTTTGCGCCACAGTGATTGCCTCGAGCGAGACCAATAGGTGACCTCACCGCTTGCCAGAGTGTGCTCCAGCGCTTCGGCGTTCATCCACGCCAGCATCAGGACCTCGCCGGTGTCGGCATCCTGAGCGATAGTCGGAATCAATCCCTGCTCATTCCACTTGGGAGCGAGGGTGCCGGGTATGTTTGAAGCGGTGTCAGTCACGGCAACAGTATGCCAGACGCGTCAGGCAGCCGTTACCGGTTGCGAATGAAGAGCGCGCCCAGCAAGCAGCCGCCACCGAGGATGAGCCATCCGGTACCGCTTCCCGCAATCCCGAGTCCCAGCGCCAGTGCGCCCAGCGTGGCGAGTGGCAGCACCTGAGATGCCCGCGCAGGCGGATTTTGCGCCGCCCGGGGTGTCTGTCGGAGTCGATTCAAGATCAGGTCGGGGAGCAGCGGTAACGTCTCCAGCAGTGCTGGTGCATCCTGCTGCAGCCGTTGGCTGACGCTTTGCAAAGAATAGCGGTCCGCAACCCACTGCTCGAGAAACGGTTTCGCGGTGTCCCATAGGTTGAGCTCGGGATACAGCTGACGGCCGAGACCCTCAATGTTCAGTAGCGTTTTTTGTAGCAGTACTAATTGCGGCTGCACCTGCATATCGAACTGGCCCGCGGTGCGGAACAGCGTCACCAGCATTTGTCCGAAGGAAATGTCGGACAGTGGCCGCTCAAAAACCGGCTCGCACAGGGTTCTCAGGGCTGACTCGAACTCGGCAATCGGTGTGTCGGGCGGCACCCAGCCACATTCAACGTGCAGCTTGGCACAGAGCCGGTAGTCCTGCTGGAAAATGGCCAGCAAGTTACGCGCAAGGTAATACAGGTCCTGTTCGTCGATCTGGCCGACGATTGCACAGTCGACTGCCATGTAGCGGGGGTCTTCGGGTTTGGTGCAGTCGACAAAAATGTTGCCTGGGTGCATATCGGCATGAAAGAAGCTGTCGCGAAACACTTGCGTAAAGAAAATCTCCACACCGCGCTCGGCCAGCAGCTTGATATCGACCTGCTTGCTTTTCAGGGTCTCAATATCGCTGACGGGCACGCCATATATTCGCTCACTGACCATGACCTGCTCGCAGGTCAGAGGCCAATGCACCAGGGGCACGTACACCAAATCCCCGGCCTTGAAGTGCCGCCGCAGCTGCGAGGCGTTGGCTGCTTCGCGTTGCAGATCGAGCTCACCGTGGATAATGCGATCGTATTCCGCCACCACTTCCACAGGCTTCAAGCGACGGCCGCTACGCGACCAGCGGGCCAACAGCCTGGCCACGTGCCGGAGGAGCCTGAGATCCTGATCGATTGTTTTCTCGATCCCGGGTCTCAGTACCTTTACCACCACATCGCTGCCATCAGGCAATCGTGCGCCGTGCACCTGCGCCACCGAGGCGGCGGCCAGCGGGTTGGCATCAAACTCGGCAAAGCATTCACTCAGCGGTTTACCCAAGGCGCCCTCAATGCGTTGGATCGCCTCTTTTGCCGGGAAGGGCGCCACCTGATCCTGGAGGAGGGCCAGCTCATCGGCGATGTCGTGGGGGAGCAGGTCGCGCCGGGTCGAGAGCAACTGACCAAATTTGACGAATACTGGGCCGAGATCTTCCAGCGCTCGACGCAGGCGTTCACCTCGCGGGGTCGTGGCGGGCACCGAGAGCACGGGGAACACGCGCAACAATAAGGAAAAAATTCGGGGCCGCTGGTGCGCGGGGAGTAACTGATCGAGTCGGTAGCGCGCGACGGCGCGGTAGAGCGCGACGACGCGACTCATTGCGATGTCCCGCGGGCGGCGGCTTTCGCCAACAGCTTCTCGACTTGATTTTGGGCGCGCTCGACCCGCATGGCCACGGATTGCACCGCGTCATAGAAGTGCTCAAGCTCTGGCTTCGGTGGGGTCAGTCTTCCTTCTTCCAGTAGGTACTCGGAGACCTGCCGCTTGAGGCTGGCGCGGGCGCCTTCACCCCAGCGGAAGAATCGGCGAAGCCCCTCGGCAATTTGATGGCCGGCAACATCGCCCAAAATATCCACTAACGGGGCTTCCCAATCGATCTCCATGCGAGCAATCACTTGTTGCAGGGTGATGAGGCTGGCGCTGCTGCCTTCGAGTTCGATACCGCTGTTGATCAGGGTGGCTGCCGGGTCGTTGGAGGTCGCCAGCGCGGCGAAGTCTTCGAGCGTGCCGCGCACAAAGGCGTCGGTCTCTCGCTCGCAGTGGGCCATCAGTCTCACGTCAGTTCCCGTGACCATCTCGATGTAGACCGTGAGATCGAGGGTGGTGACTTCTATCCCCAAAAGTGTGCCGCTGACGGCATCGAGCTCCTGATGCGAGTGGGGCGCCAGCGAAATGGCCTGATTCAGGGCCTGTTCTGCGCCCGCCAGTGCCGCACTGAGCAATGCCGGGTCATGTTGTGTCACGGTTTAAAGCCCTGATGCAGCGCGACAACACCGCCCGTCATATTGTGGTACCGACATTCGCCGAAACCGGCATCTTCCATCATGCCCAGCAGGGTTTCCTGATCGGGGTGCTTGCGGATCGACTCTGCGAGATAGCGATAGCTGTCGGCATCCTGCGCGATAAGACGACCCATGGCCGGCAAGATCTGGAACGAATACTGGTCGTACACCTTTCCCAGTAGTGCCGAGGTGGGTTTGGAGAATTCGAGCACCAGCAAGCGGCCACCCGGACGCAGTACCCGGAGCATGGAGCGCAAGGCCAATGCCTTATCGGTGACATTACGTAGTCCAAAGGCAATGGTGATGCAGTCCACACTGTTATCTTTAAAGGGGAGCGCCTGTGCGTCGGCCTGCACGACCTCTATGTTGCCTGTCGCCCCTTTATCAATGAGCCGATCGCGACCCACTTCGAGCATGGCGGCGTTGATATCCGCAAGAATCACTTTACCCTCGGGCCCGACCAGGCGGGAGAATCGGGCGGCGAGATCGCCGGTGCCACCGGCAATATCGAGAATGGTCTGCCCGGGCCGGGCAGCGCTGAGCTCGATCGTGAACCGCTTCCACAGACGATGAACTCCTCCGGACATCAGGTCGTTCATCAAGTCATAGCGGCTGGCTACCGAGTCAAAGACACCGCGCACCATGCCTGCCTTGGCTTCCCGATCTACCCGGGTGTAGCCAAAATCCGTGGTGTCGTCGTCGCGATCCGCGTTGCTGGTCGCCTCGTCATTCATCACTCACATTCCGCAGTCTCGCCGGTCGCTTTCCGGCGGGCCGGCAAGTGTACCTGAGCGGGCGGTCTGTGTTCAGAGGGGTTGGTCAGGTGCCTCAGGGATCGAAATGCAGCACCTGAACCTCGGGATCACGAGATTTACCGGCCGCAGACAGTTGCTGCAGATACTGCCGCCAGTAGTGGTCTTGCCGTTCCGCCAGATCGCGCAGGTAGCGCCAGCTGTAGAGCCCTGAGTCGTGACCGTCGTCGAAGGTAATCTGCACGGCGTAGTGTCCAACCGGTTCAATACTGCTAATGGCAACTGAAGATTTGCCGGTTTGCAGGACCTCCTGTCCCGGGCCGTGACCCCTGACTTCAGCCGAGGGCGAGAAGACGCGCAGAAATTCGGCGCTCAGCTGGTAGTCGGCACCATCTGAAAAAGTGAGCTCCAGACGACGCTTGCTCCGCGAGTAGTGCAGGTGGGTGACTTGATGGGGATCCGTCATGCTCAGGGTGACTCGCGTTTGAGCAACAGGGTGTCCATGTCAGCCTGTGCCGTGAGAGACCGAGCGCGCGCCATCTCCGAGCGGCTCTCGAAAGGACCGAGATAGACCCGGTACCATCGTCCGTTATCACCGTCGCCCGGCTCTACCGTCGCTTCAAGGCCGAGCAGTGCCAGCTCGCCGCGGCGGCGATCGGCATCGGTCTGCTGGCGGAACGATCCGACCTGCAATAAATACTGTGCGCTATTCGTATTGCCAGACTGCAATTCGGCGGGTTCGATATCGGGATTCAGGTCGAGCTCCTGATTTGGCAGCACCGTATAGAAATCAAATCGCGGGCCGACGGTGACCTCCAATGCTGGTGGTGCCGCGGGCGGTGTGTCGGCAATCGTCTCATCCGCCTCCAGCGCATTGAAGAGCCCCATACAGCCTAGCCCCCCGGCGACACAACCCACCACAAAACCCTGCAGGTGCGCGCGGTTCAAGGTGGGTGGGGCGCTGGTAGCTTGGTCGTTAGCCTTGCGGGTTGCAGACGCTTTACGGGGAGGTTTGGCGGGGCTCCCTGCCATTACATCACGTCCGGCGCAGACACACCGAGTAAGCCGAGTCCGCTGGCGATAACCTGTTGCGTCGCTGCCACTAAGGCCAATCTGGCTTTCATAGTCTCGGGAGACCCCTCCAGTACTTTGTGCGCGTTGTAGAAACTGTGTAAGTCGGCTGCGAGGTCACGCAGATAGTTTGCGACATCGTGGGGTTCCAGCCGCTCGGCCGCTGTAGCCACGACCTCGGGGAAGCGCCCCAGCGTGACGGCCAGTGCCAGTGTCTCGGCCTCACTGAGGCAGCTAATATGTGCTAAGCCTTCATTAACCTCCAGGCTCAGGTCCGTTTCCTGCGCCTTGCGCAACAGGCTGGCGCATCGCGCGTGCGCGTATTGAATGTAGTAGACGGGGTTCTCGTTACTGCGGGCCAGTGCCAGATCTACATCGAAGGTGAGTTGCGAAGTGGGGGCTCGCGCGACCAGAAAATACCGGGTGGCGTCGCAGCCGACCCAGTCAATCAGGTCGCGAAGCGTGACGTAGCTGCCGGCGCGCTTGGAGAGTTTCACCTCGGCGCCCTCGCGCATAACGGTCACCATTTGATGCAGTAGCTACCGGCGCGTTTAGAGAGTTTCACCTCGGCGCCCTCACGCATAACGGTCACCATTTGATGCAGCACATACTCTGGCCAGCCCTCTGGTATACCCACATCGAGCCCCTGTAGTCCGGCTCTGACACGGGTGATGGTGCTGTGATGGTCGGCGCCTTGCTCGTTGATCACGCGCTCATAGCCGCGCTGCCATTTGTTGTGGTGATAGGCGACATCTGGGACGAAGTAGGTATACCCGCCCTCACTTTTGCGCATCACGCGATCCTTATCATCGCCAAATTCAGTGGTGCGCAACCACAGTGCATCCTGCTCTTCATAGGTATGACCGGCACGCTGCAAGGTCTCTACGGTCTCCTCGACGGCGCCGCTGTCATAGAGTGACGACTCCAGGAAATACTCATCGAAGACCACTTGAAAGGCTTTCAGGTCCTGATCCTGCTCGCGCCGCAGGCAGGCCACGGCGAAATCCCGGATGGCGTTCAGGTCGTCTGGATCGCCGCCGCCTGTGATTTCCCGGTCAGCGGCTTGCACCGTTTCGCCCGACAGATAAGCGCTAGCGACATCTTCAATGTAACCACCCTGATAGCCATCAGCGGGCCAGTCGGGGTGGTCGGGGCCTTTTCCCAGCGCGCGGGCCTGCACCGACAGCGCCAGATTGTTGATCTGCTGGCCTGCATCGTTGTAGTAGAACTCGCGTTGTACAGACCACCCCGTGGCTTCCAGCAATCTGCCCAGCGAGTCGCCAATGGCTGCGCCTCGCCCGTGGCCAACGTGCAGGGGCCCTGTTGGATTGGCGGACACGAATTCCACCTGCACCCGCCGCCCGCTGCCGGTATCAGTCCGCCCGTATGCTGCGCCGCTCTCGAGAATGGTGCGTACGACCTCGGTATGGTGGCCGGGGTTGATAAAAAAGTTGATGAAGCCAGGGCCGGCGATGTCGCAGCGGTCAACCAGTGCGTTTGCGGGAAGCGCCGCGATCAGCTGGGCAGCCAGCTCCCGGGGCACCATGCCCGCGCGCTTGGCCATCACCATGGCAATATTGCAAGACAGATCACCATGACTCGGATCTTTCGGGCGATCGATCTGCGGTGCCGACTCGGGCATTTCAGCCAGCACGCCATCTGATACGAGTTGTTCCAGCGCCTCGCTAATGAGCGCAGCCAGTTCGGGTTTCATGGTCATCCTGTCAGGTAGGTCTGTGAAGCGAACAACACAGACTGAGTGGCTATTATCACCAACCGGCGGGCGTCGCTCCAGCGGAGGAAGTCACAAGCTTTCGTAGGGGTCGATATCCACCGACCAGCTCAAGCGGTGAGAGTGTCGGGCTGCCTCCGCCGCGGTAATCAGATCCGTCATGACTTTTGCCAGCATTGAGCGACTCCCCGCAGAGATGACCAATTGCGAGCGGTAGCGATTTTTCCGTCGTGCCATCGCGGCGGACAGGGGGCCAATGATCTGTGCGCTCCGGGGTGCGGCGATACTGTTTCTGATCTGCGAGAGGAAGCCCAGCCCCTCCTGTCGATCCTGACTGTCGCAGCGAATCACACCAAGCGCGCCGTGGGGTGGCAGGCCTGCCTGAATCCGGTGATTGAGCAAGGCGGGCAACGCCGTGTGGTACGGCTGATCGAGATGTTGCATCAGCGGGTGGTCGGGATGTCGCGTTTGAATCAGCACCTCACTCGGGGTCCCGTCTCGCCCGGCACGACCACCCACCTGTGTCAGTAGCTGTAATAGTCGCTCTTCACCGCGAAAGTCGGGACTGAACAGCAGCGCGTCAGCATCGACAACGGCCACCAACGTGACGTGAGGGAAATGGTGGCCCTTACTCAACATTTGCGTACCGATCATCAGTACCGGGTCTCCACCCGCCAGCTGCTCAATCAGGTCGGGCATCGCCTGGCGGCTGGTCATGGTGTCGCTGTCGACGCGAATCACCGGGAAATCAGCAAAGCGCTCGGCGAGAAACGTCTCGGTCTGTTGGGTGCCGACGCCGGTACCGACTAGTCGGCGACTCTGGCACCGAGGGCACTGCCGAGGCAGCGCTGACCGCCGACCGCAATGATGGCAATGCAATCCCGGTGGCGTCTTGTGTAGCGTCATGCGCGCATCGCAGTCAGCGCAGTCACTGCTCCAGCCACAATCGTGACAGAGCAGCGCATTGGCGAAGCCGCGGCGGTTGAGAAATACCAGCACCTGATGCCGCCGGCCCAGTGCTGCTTCGATCTTGTGCAGTAGCTCCGGGGACAGGCCCGCAGAGAGTTCAAGCCCGGAAATATCAATCTGTCGCAGCGTGGGCAGTGTTCCCGCACCCGCCCGTTGCGTCAGTGAATGGCGCTGGAAGCGACCCAGCTCAGCGTTGTGCCAACTTTCGAGGCTGGGTGTGGCGCTGCCGAGCACGACCGGGCACTGCTCCAGTTGCGCGCGCTTGATGGCCACATCTCGCGCCGAATACCGAAAGCCATCCTGTTGCACATACGCCGCATCATGTTCCTCGTCGACAATGATTAAGCCGGGGCTCAGCAAGGGGACAAAGACTGAGGACCGGGTGCCGAGAATCACCGCTGCGCGGCCCCGGCGTGCAGATACCCAGGCGCGGTCGCGTTCTGCGTCGCCCATCCCTGAATGCAGTGCGATAACCGGTGCCTCGAACCGTGCTTCGAATCGCGCCAGCGTCTGCGGGGTTAGGGCGATCTCGGGTAGTAGCACCAGTGCCTGCCGGCCCCGGTTGAGACAGTCGGCAACACTCTGCAGGTAGACCTCTGTTTTGCCGCTTCCGGTCACGCCGTAAAGCAAATGCACCGAAAAAGCCCCTGCCGCTGCCACGATCTGATCGATTGCGGTCTGTTGCTCCGCATTGGCTGGTAGCGGCGGAGATCGGGTTTGCCAGGCAGCTTCAGTTGTCAGTTCACAGCCTTCGACGAGCGCATGGTCTTTGAGTGCCTTGATAACAGCAGAGCTGAATCCCTCGGCTTTGAGCTTGGTTACGGGCAGTGGACCCAATTTCAGTCGGGAGACCAGCGCCGCCTGTTTGGGCGCGCGATGAGGCGCGCCATCCGGCAGGCCCTGACCGCGGGCAGTCAGCCGAATCCCTGTCTCGGTCAGTGCGCGCTCGGGTTGGCCACGACGCTCGCGAGGGGACAAGCCTAAAGGCAGCACCTCGCCCAGCGGGTGTTGATAGTAGTCGGCGGCCCAATCA
>JAAEZV010000524.1 GCA_018222695.1 Gammaproteobacteria bacterium | reverse complement strand
TGAGCTCTACCGTCTGGAATGCCTCGGCCATCACGGCCGCAGCAGGCTGCATCAGAGGGGTATGAAACGGCGCGCTGACAGGTAGCGGCAACACGCGCTTGGCACCCGCCTCTTTCATAAAGGCACCCGCAGATTCCACCGCGGCTGCATGGCCCGCTATGACGACCTGACCGGGGGAGTTGTAGTTGACCGCGCCGACATAGGCAGTGTCATCGCAATGCGTGACGCATATTTCATCAATAACCGCATCGCTCAAACCCAGCACGGCGGCCATGGCGCCCTCTCCTGCCGGCACCGCGGATTGCATGGCGCGCCCACGAGTCTGCACGAGCCGAGCGGCGTCATTTAGCGACAATGCGCCCGCGACCACCAATGCGGAGTACTCGCCTAGGCTGTGCCCCGCCACAAACTCGGGGCTCGGGCCGCCTTCTTGCTGCCAGCAGCGATAAAGCGCCACGCTGGCAGTCAGAATAGCGGGCTGGGTGAACTCAGTGAGGGTGAGCTGGTCTTCGGGGCCTCGGCTAACGAGCGCCCACAGGTCATAACCCAGGGCATCACTGGCCTCGGCGAAAGTGTCTCCGACCACTGCGTAGTGTTCCGCCGCCTGCGAGAGCATGCCAACGGACTGTGACCCCTGGCCGGGGAAGAGAAAGGCGTACCCTGACAAAAACGATTACTCGTTGTCGCCCGTGTCCACTACCTTCTTACCGCGATAAAAACCGTCAGCACTCACGTGGTGACGACGACGGGTCTCCCCAGAGGTCTCATCAACGGTGAGCGTGGGCCCACCGATGGCGTCGTGTGCACGACGCATGCCCCTCTTGGAACGAGTCTTACGATTCTGCTGTACAGCCATGACTGGCCTCCTAGTTAAAACTACTCGACGCGAAACCCAATTCACGCCGCCTTAAACATTGGGAGCGCATACCCTATACGCGCCCCCGGGATATCAGGATTTGAGGCGCTCTAGCACCGCAAATGGGCTCTCGCGCTCGCCTGCATCCTCGACCTTTTCCAGCCCCTCAACTTCGACGGCAAGCGCCGCCTGTTGCAGCTCTGACTTACATTCCGTCTCATGTATCGGTGAGACCGGAATAGCCAACAGTATTTCCTCTTCTACGATGTCGCTCAAATCGGCGGCATCTTCCACAAGCAACGGCTCATATGTTGCTGGCAATGATGCGGCTTCTTCGTCGGTCCAGACGCAAGCCATGAGCGAGGCAGTCGTGATCGGCACCTCCATGTCGCTGAGGCATCTCTGGCACTGCATAACCACCATCCCCTCGGCAGTCACCGCCACTACGTAACGCGCCTCTTCGTCCCGCCGTAAATCAAAGGCCGCCGTGCCTAAATCGACAATGCCAATCCCCGACTCAGTGAGCCGCGGCAGATCATCAGGTGATACAGTGCCACTAATCTGCACTCCGCGAGCCGCTAAGCCGCGCAGATCCAACTGTTTTGGCAACGCCCCGGTTTTCATGGCCGCGGATCATACGGACGGCGGTATAGGCTGTCAAAG
>JAAEZV010000523.1 GCA_018222695.1 Gammaproteobacteria bacterium | reverse complement strand
TTGCTGTTGGGGTGGTCAAAGCTGATGTGACAGTGGCTGTCGATCATGCCGGGCATCACGCGACATCCGGATGCATCAATTTTTTCTACCGTCGCATCGGCGGGGCAGCTGGCGCCCGCGTCGGCGCCCACGGCCACGATGCGTTGGCCGCTGATGAGCACATCTCCGGGGAAGGGGTCTGACCCTGTCCCATCGATAATGAGTCCGTTTTGAATCAGGGTGTAAGCGTCACTCATAGTGGCTGCTCCTTGATGAGCCCGTTCGGATGGAAGTCGGCGTGGGAGGTTTTGTTGAGCGCAATAAAGCGCATTAACGCATCCCCTTGCTCGAGTGTGTGCCGGCGAATTTCCTCGCGGGCGGCTTCGGCGTCGCCAGCAAAGATAGCGGAAATGATGGCGTCGTGATCGGTTTGGTTTCTCTGCAGTCGACCCGGCGCAACCACCTGAAAGCGACGGTAGGGGAGCACCCGTAATGCGAGCCACTCGGTGGTGTCGATCAGCGCCGTGTTGTGACAGCCGCGCACGATCCGCTGATGAAAGGCAAAGCCAAGATCGGCGTACTCGTTGGGGTCACCGTCACTGCGAAGGTTCTCGGCAGCGGCTTCGTGAATGTCCTTCAACGCGTTTTTTTCACTCTCTGACATGCGCGAAGTACTCAAGAAAACGGCAGCGCCTTCAAGCTCGGCTAGCGCTTCAAACAGTTCTAGCATGGTGCTGGGATCCAGCTGGGCGACGACCGCGCGCTTGTGCGGGCGTTTTGTAATCAGCCCAGCTTGCGCAAGTTGGGTGATCGCCTCCCTGACCGGGGTCCGTGACACGCCGAACCGGTTGGCGAGGCGGCCCTCCTCGAGCGCATCGCCGGGTGCCAACTGGCCGCCAAAGATTTCGCGCTCAATAGCGAGACGCACGGTATCGGCCTGCGTCAGGTCATGATCGGTCACGCCGCGTCTCCTGTGGCGCCGGTCCGCTGGCCGATGATCAGCGGATAGCATCCCCAATTGGGTCGCTCGGTGCCGGCGTCCGCCACTGCGGGATTGGCGGGATCCGGCCGGGCATCGTGTTGCATGAGATTTTTTAATAAATTGGTGAGTGTGCCGAGGTGTGGCGCTTCGCCTTCTGTTTTGGCGTCACCCAAACCGCCGGCAATGTCACGCCCGAAACACGTGTGAATGCCGATACCGAAACTCAGTCCGAAGGGCGGTATACGATTCGCCACTGCTCGGTGGGGATTGAACTGCTCGGCATCCTCACCAAACAGCGGCGCTTCCAGATTGGCCGACATTAAATCGATGACCACGCTGTCACCCGCGGCGACATCAGTACCATCGGGCAGCGAAAAGGCCTCACTCGCGGTGCGCCAGGCGACAGGGCTGGCAGGGTGCAGCCGCAAGCTTTCATGGATGCAGCGCTGGAGAAAATGATCGTCGGTCATAAGCCGGTCACGATCGGCTGGATGACGGCGACACCACTGATCGATTTCATGAAAGCTGTGAGTCAGCGCATTGGCTGAGCTGTGCGAGCC
>JAAEZV010000522.1 GCA_018222695.1 Gammaproteobacteria bacterium | reverse complement strand
GTGCTGGGCAAGCGCCTCCACCGCGGTCACAACCCGGTCCAATTCCTCTGCTTCGCTGACAGCAGCGGCGCCCGGACGGGTCGACTCACCGCCGACATCGAGAATATCAGCACCCTCGGCCAGCATTTGCTCGGCGCGGGCCAAAAGCACATCGGTATCGACGCGCCCATCGCGGTAAAGCTGTCCGCCATCGGAAAAGGAGTCTGGGGTAACGTTGAGAACACCCATGATGCGCGGACGGCTAAGGTCCAGCGTGCGCGCACCACAAGTGATGGCGTTGACCATCTTAGGAAAACTGCTGCTCAGCAGTGAGCCGTGGCGACGGGATCAGTGCTCGGTCGCGGCGCCGCCAATCGGATTGCCGGCCGACTCGGCCTCTCCTTCGTCAGGAGGCGTACCTTTGTCGTCACCAGACCAGCCAGACGGTGGCCGGGGAGACTTCCCCTCCATGATGTCGTCGATTTGCTCAGCGTCGATCGTCTCGTACTGCATCAATGCATCGGCCATCATGTCGAGCTTGTCGCGATTGTCCTCGAGCAATTGGTGTGCCTTGTCGTAGCATTCGTCAATAATGCTCCGTACCTCTTTATCGATCGCAAGCGCGGTCTCATCCGACATCGCCTTGGAGGGCTGTCCTGCACTGCGCCCCAGAAAGACTTCTTCCCCGCCCTCGTCATATAGCAGCGGCCCCATGCTTTCCGAGAGGCCCCACTTGGTCACCATATTCCGCGCAACCTCGGTCGCACGTTGAATGTCATTGGATGCACCCGTGGTGATGCCGTCCTTCCCCAGCGTCATTTCTTCAGCGACGCGGCCGCCGAAGAGGCTGGTGATCTGGGAAATAATGTGGCGACGGCTATGGCTGTAGCGGTCTTCCTCAGGGAGGAACATGGTCACGCCCAGCGCGCGACCACGAGGAATAATCGACACTTTGTAAACCGGGTCATGCTCGGGCATCAGACGGCCAACAATGGCATGCCCCGCCTCGTGGTAGGCGGTGTTGCGCTTTTCGGCCTCGGACATCACCATCGACCGGCGCTCAGCACCCATCATGATCTTGTCTTTAGCCAACTCAAACTGATTCATGCCCACCAAACGCAGGCCGCCACGCGCGGCAAAAAGTGCGGCCTCATTGACCAGGTTAGCCAGATCCGCACCGGAGAATCCCGGTGTCCCGCGTGCGATTTTCGAGGAATCGACGTCTTCAGAAAGTGGCACCTTGCGCATGTGCACTTTGAGAATCTGTTCTCGCCCACGAATGTCGGGTAGGCCCACCACCACTTGACGGTCGAATCGGCCCGGTCGCAGCAGCGCGGGGTCCAGTACATCCGGCCGGTTGGTCGCGGCAATCACAATCACGCCGTCATTGAGTTCAAAACCGTCCATCTCCACAAGGAGCTGGTTAAGGGTCTGCTCACGCTCATCGTGACCGCCACCCAAGCCCGCACCGCGATGGCGGCCCACCGCATCGATCTCATCGATAAATATGATACAGGGCGATTGTTATTTGGCCTGCTCGAACA
>JAAEZV010000521.1 GCA_018222695.1 Gammaproteobacteria bacterium | reverse complement strand
GATCACGATGTCGATTATGGCGCGGGCCAAAGCGGCGGACCCCGAGAAGGGTTACGCCACCGATTTTGTCAGCGCGATTGTGGCGCGTCATCTGGAGGCTATCGCCGCTTCGGGCGTCAAACTTATAAGCAATGCGGGCGGCGTCAACCCCGAGTCATGCGGCCGCGCAATCAGGCAGCTGATTGAGGACGCGGGGCTGCCGCTCAAGGTGGCAGTGATCACTGGTGACGACCTGATGCCCAAGTTAGATGAGGTGCTGGCCGCAGAGCCCACAGAAATGTTCACGGGTGAGTCAACGCCACCCCGCGATGCCATCGCCAGTGCCAATGCCTATCTCGGCGCGTTCCCGGTCGCCGAGGCCTTGAATCAAGGCGCTGATATTGTGGTGACCGGCCGCTGTGTCGACAGCGCGGTCACGCTGGGTGCGTGTATCCACCGCTTTGGGTGGCAGCGCAACGATCTGGACTTACTGGCCGCAGGCTCACTCGCCGGACACTTGATCGAGTGCGGGCCGCAGGCGACCGGCGGCAACTACACGGACTGGCAGGAAGTCGCCGACACCCTTCATGAGGTCGGTTACCCGATCGCAGAGATTGCTGAAGATGGCGCAGTTGTGATGACCAAGCCAAAGGGCACGGGCGGCTGCGTGACCATTGGCACTGTCGGTGAGCAATTGCTCTACGAGATCGGTGATCCGGCTGCCTATTACCTACCCGATGTGATCTGTGATTTCACTCAAGTTGCGCTGGAGCGAGTTGATCAGGATCGTGTCAGTGTGGCTGGCGCGCGAGGGCGCGGCGTACCGGCGCAATATAAGACCTCAATGACGTGGGCTGACGGCTGGCGGGCAGGCATGATCGGTTTTTATGTCGGCGCGCGAGCGGCGGAAAAGGCCCGTATTTTTGCGGATGAGGCGATTCAGCGCGCGCGGCGCAAGCTTTCGAAGATGGGTGCGCCAGATTATGTGGATGTGTGTGTCGAAGTGGTCGGAGATGAAAGCCACTGGGGTGAAGCGGCCCGTTATGTCAGAAGCCGCGAAGTCGCCGTCAAGGTCGCTTGCCGCCATGCTGATCGGCGCGCGACGGACCTCTTGATGAGGGAGCTGGCCGGTGTTGGCTTGGGCGCCCCGGCAGGGTTCTGCGCCTTCGCGGGCACGCGCCCCAAGTCATCGCCAGTCATCCGCCTGTTTTCGATACTTGCTGATCGTGATCTCGTTGATATACGGATCCATACCGCGGACCAGTCTCAGTCTTTTTCAGATTCGGTAGCGGCAACGGAAACGCCATCCGACGCTGGAGCGGAATCCATCGATATCGAAGCCCTCGTTGATGAGAGCGCCGAGCAGATCGAGGTGCCGCTGGAGCGTCTGGCCTGGGCACGCTCAGGCGATAAAGGCGATAAAGCCAACATTGGCGTGATGGCGCGCAAGCGGGAATACTTTCCTTGGATTGCGGCCGCGCTGACAGAGGCCTATGTGGCGAGCCGTTTTGCGCACTTTATGGCGAGCCCGGAGATGGATCGCTATG
>JAAEZV010000520.1 GCA_018222695.1 Gammaproteobacteria bacterium | reverse complement strand
AGCGCTTGGGCGAGGTGGGTCAGGGCTGGCAGGTATCGCTCACCACGCTCATGAACGAGCGCGCTGCGATTGGTGGCAGCTTTGGGCAAATGGATGTCTCGCTGGCCATGTCAGTAGCCGAAGAGGTCGAGATCGATGGTCGACCTGCGCTGGAGGATGCGGCGGTGCGTGCTCGGATCGCCAACTGGTACGTGCAGGAGGCAGGCCTCAAGTACACGGGATACCGATCACTGACGGCGCTCTCTCGGGGCGCCTTGCCTGGGCCGGAAAATTCCATTGGCAAGCTCGTCGGTGCGCCCAAGATGCAGGCGATGTCTTCCTACCTGATGGACCTATTGGGTGCCAGTGGTGCCATTGCTGATGAGTCATTGGCGGCTAAAGCGGGCATTATCCAGCGGGCTTATATGGGGGCGCCGGGTCTGCGTATTGCCGGTGGCACGGACGAGATCATGGCCAATATTATTGCCGAGCGCGTACTGGGGTTACCCCAGGAACCTCGTCTCGATAAAGGCATTCCGTTCAATGAGGTCCCGACCGGGTAGCACAGCCAGCTTGAGTAAGTTCGCAGGGACACGCACACTCTGCGCATGAGTCAGGAGACGACCACCCAGTTGCTCGGGTTGCCAACGGAATATGGCGTGCCGGGTGAAGACGGCAAGGCATTCAGCGCAGCAGAAGTTGACCAACGTTCTGCATCGCGCATGCTGAGAGTGCTCATGCTGTTTGCCTGGGCGCTGGCTGGGGCTGTTTTGGTCTCGGCTTTCCTTGGCTACGGCACGGACTTCTCCAATTTGCTGGCAGGCGGCTGGTTCACCGTGTTGTCGGTTTTGTTGCTGGCCTGGCCGCGGATGAACCTGTTGTGGCACCGTGGTATTGCAGTGGTCATCCTCATGCTGATTGTCATCAGATGGTCGGTGTCATGGCTCTACGCTGAGCCGGCCGACGCCATGATTGGTGTCATGATTGGCCTTCTTTACACACCGGTACTGGTCATCATTACCACGCTGCTTTGGGGCCGGCTCAGTTTGTACATCGGTGCGGGTACGGGTCTGGTCATGGGGCTCGTTGCGTACCTTGGGAGTTCCAGAGAGGCGCTGGCGGGCGCGTACCTTAATGACTGGCGCATCGGCCCACTGGTCTTGGGCGTCTACGGGTTATTTTCCTGGCTTCTGGGCATCTGGGTGCGCGAACGTGACCAGCTGCGGGAAACGGCAGAGCGTGTCGATAGATTGCGCAAGGCAGCCAATACCGACACCTTGACGGGTATTGCCAACCGACGGGTCGCAGAGCGTGCACTTAACCTTTTTGCCACAAGGCAGCGCCGCTACGCGGTGATGATGATCGATATTGATCATTTCAAAGCAATCAATGACCAGCACGGCCATGACACCGGAGATCGCATTCTGCAGAGAATTGCCGAGATCCTGAAGGCCCGCATGCGGGTGCAGGATACGGTGGCGCGATGGGGTGGCGAGGAGTTTCTGGTGATCGTGGAGAGTGTGACCCGCGACGAGTCAGCCTCAATCG
>JAAEZV010000519.1 GCA_018222695.1 Gammaproteobacteria bacterium | reverse complement strand
ATGATCAGCAACGTCCAGCGCTCGCCCAGCACCGAAAGTGCCCGGGCCACTGAACAGACCTGTTGATCAATATCGTCCCACTTCATGCTTGAAAGAGTGCGCGTGACGGACGCCAAACGCAAGCACGGGCACCGAAGTGCCCGCGCCGATTCACCTTTAACCGGGCTGTGATTCAGCCAAACTGGTTCATGGTGTTGTCATCACCCGCCGCTTTCAGCGCCGCGTCGCCGGAGAAGTACTCCTTGTGGTCATCGCCCATGTCGGAACCCGCCATGTTCTGGTGCTTCACACAGGCGATGCCCTGGCGGATCTCCTTGCGCTGCACACCCGCCACATAGCCCAGCATCCCCGCCTCACCGAAGTACTCCTTGGCGAGGTTATCGGTGGACAGCGCCGCCGTATGGTAGGTCGGTAGCGTGATCAGGTGATGGAAGATGCCTGCCTCGCGCGATCCGTCGCGCTGGAAGGACTGAATGCGACGATCAGCCTCTGCCGCCAGGTCTGTTTCGTCGTAGCTGGCGTCCATCAATGCCTCCCGATCGTAAGCCGACACGTCCTGACCCGCCTCGGACCAGGCGTCGAAAACCTGCTGCCGGAAGCTGAGTGTCCAGTTAAACGATGGGCTGTTGTTGTAGACCAGCTTCGCGTCCGGCACGACCTCGCGGATACGATTCACCATGGAGGCAATCTGGCCGACGTGGGGCTTCTCGGTTTCGATCCACAGGAGATCAGCACCGTTCTGCAAAGAGGTGATGCAGTCGAGTACCACCCGGTCCTCTCCCGAGCCCTTGCGGAACTGGAACAAACCGGATGCCAAACGCGCCGGCTTCAACAACTTGCCGTTGGCCTTCACCACTACGTCACCATTGGCAATGTCATCAGCGCTGTCGATGTAATCGCCATCGAGGAACCCGTTGTAGAGATCACCCAGATCACCCGGCTCCTGCGTCACCGCAATCTGCTTGGTGAGGCCTGCGCCGAGCGAATCGGTGCGCGCCACGATAATGCCGTCTTCCACGCCCAGCTCCAGGAAGGCGTAGCGAATCGCGCGAATCTTGGCGATAAAGTCGGCGTGGGGGACCGTCACCTTGCCGTCCTGGTGTCCGCATTGCTTCTCGTCGGAGACCTGGTTTTCAATCTGGATAGCGCAGGCGCCCGCCTCGATCATGCGTCGAGCCAGTAGGTAAGTGGCCTCCTCGTTGCCGAATCCGGCATCGATGTCAGCGATAATCGGCACCACGTGGGTCTGGAACTCATCAATTTGCTTGGTAATGCTTTGCACCTCAACGTCGTTGCCACTCTCACGGGCTTTGTCGAGGGCGCGGAACAAGCCACCGAGCTCACGGGCGTCGGCCTGTCGCAGGAAGGTGTAAAGCTCTTCAATCAGCGCCGAGACCGAGGTTTTCTCGTGCATCGATTGATCGGGCAGAGGACCAAACTCTGAGCGCAGCGCGGCGATCATCCAGCCTGACAGGTACAGGTAGCGCTTGTCGGTGGTACCGAAGTGCTTTTTGATCGAGATCAGCTT
>JAAEZV010000518.1:841-1532 GCA_018222695.1 Gammaproteobacteria bacterium | reverse complement strand
GATTGATGAGGTGCTGGCGATTGCGCTCGAGCGGCTGCCTGAGCCTCTCGACGATGATGCCTATCTCGCAGGATCCGAAAGTATCGGACAGGGCGATGAAACAGGCCCCGAATCCCAGGACGCGAGTCGGCCCAGATCCCACTGATTTCAAGCGTTTCAGCGTTGACCGCTCCCAACGGCAGGAGTAGTCTATCTGCAGGCTCTGAGATATGTGCCGGTGAATATTCAGCTCAAAACACTCGAGGGGTAACAACGTGAACAAAAATGACTTGATTGACGCCATTGCCGCAGACGCGGATCTTTCCAAAGCTTCGGCTGGTCGTGCGCTCGACGCGGCGATTGGCGCCATTACTGGCGCGCTGTCAAAAGGCGGTAGTGTGTCGCTGGTAGGCTTCGGAACTTTTTCCGTGAAGGCGCGAGCGGCGCGTCAGGGACGCAATCCGCGTACGGGTGAGACCATCCAGATCGCGGCCTCGAACACGCCTGGGTTCAAAGCAGGTAAGGCGCTTAAGGATGCCGTTAATAAGTAACTGAACCTGTTATGCCGTCTTGGGGCGGCTGCGAGGAAGGCGCCATTGTGCGCCTTCTTTTCGTCTAGCACCTCCGATTTCAACCCACCGTAAAAGAGCTTCATTACTATGCTTCAGTCCATGCGCCAGAGCACCCAGAGCACCGCAGCAAGGGTGATTAT
>JAAEZV010000518.1:0-831 GCA_018222695.1 Gammaproteobacteria bacterium | reverse complement strand
TGTGCTGTCCTTCGCCGCTTTTGGTCTGGAGACCCTTCTGCCCGGCGGCTCGGGAACGTCGGTTGCTGAGGTCAATGGCGAAGAAATCACGCCGTTTGCGTTGCAGGAGGCGATCACGCAGCAAAAACGCCAATTGGTGAGTGTCCTGGGGGACGATATTGACCCCGCGATGCTGGACGACGACCGATTGCAACCCAGAGCACTTCAATCCCTGATTCAGCGTGCCCTGCTACTGCAGAAAAGCACTGCATTGAATCTGGTGGCATCCGAGGCTCAGGTTGGCAAGTCAATCACCTCCATTGAAGCGTTCCAGTTCAATGGCAAGTTTTCTCCCGATGCCTATAAAAGCGTTCTGGCCGGCGCGGGTTACACGCCGGAGCGGTTTCGTCGAGCGCAGGCAGAGGACATCGTGCTGACCCAATTACAGACCGCGATTAGCGAGACCGAATTTGCCACACAGGCAGAGCTGGCGGCAACGGCCAATCTCATTGCAGAGGAGCGCGATGTCCGCTACCTCGTGATTCCCGAATCAGGGCTGGTGTCCGACGGGGACCTCTCTGATGCGGCGCTGCAAAATTACTACCAGCAGAACGAGGCTACGTTTTTTAACCCTGAGCAGGTAGTGGTTGACTACATTCTGCTCGATCCAGCCGACTTTGCGGTGTCAGTGGATGAGTCGGTGGTGGAAGAGCAGTATGAGGCCGTGAAGGATGAGTACGAGGTCGCGGAACAGGCGCGCGTCTCTCATATCTTGCTGATTCAAGAAGGCGACGAATCTGATGCTGCCTATGGGCAGCGGGTAGTCGAGGCGGCGGAGCGAATCGGGCGCGC
>JAAEZV010000517.1 GCA_018222695.1 Gammaproteobacteria bacterium | reverse complement strand
GCCGGTGTCGTTTCACTCGAGCAAGGCGGTACTGCAGAGGCGGGAGATATCCTTGAGGCAACCCGCAAACTGCTGGCCAGCTACAAGTTGCCGAAGGATCTACTGGTGGTGCCGGTCGTGCCCAGAGCGCCGAATGGCAAGGCTGACTATAAGGCGGCCAAAGCACTCATGACGGGTGGCTAGGGGCCCCGCTGCACCGCTGAGCTCGCACCCTGCGACAAAGCGAAAGCCGCAGGTAAGCCTACGTCACAAAATCTCGCGCCAGCGAGGCGATACTCTCGGCGCCCAGCTCAAAAGCTGGCATGGTGATGTCATCGCGCTCAACCAGTTTCGCCTGAGGTAACCACTCGGCCACCTGTAACGTGCCGTCGCGCAAACTGGAGTGGGTCGCAATCACCAGTGCAGGTTGCGTGACTTGGGTTGCTGCAGGTTCAGCTTCGAAGTTTGCTGCGGCGTGATAGCCCGCGTTTCTCGCCTCACCCGCACCCACAAAATCAAAAAACAAATCGAGCGCCCTTGGGTAGGCGACCTTTTCGAGGCGGTCCGCCACCATCGCCTTGAACAAACCGTTGAGCGGGTCCTCCTGTTCAAGATATGTCGGAGGCTTGGTCAAAGACGCCCGGAGGTCCGCCATATCGGGACCCGAGAACACTGGCACATCCACCAGCACCAGCCCGCTTACCTTTTCCGAGAAGTGATTAGCCATTTCCATAGCGACCAGCGCGCCCGAGTGGAATCCGGCCAGCCAAACAGGTTGGCCAGGCGCGTTCAGGAGCGGCGTCATGGCATCGGTATACCCACCAACAGTGGGCGGGTCCACCAGTGCATCGGACAAACCGTATCCGGGCAAGTCGGCGCTCCAGACCGGGCCGTCGTAGGCGTGCGCAAAGCTGTCGAAAAACCGGCCGCCATAAGGCACCGGTGGCAAGCACACGATGGGTGGCAGGGCGCTCTGGCCACCCTGCCATTGCCAGACATGGAGTTGCCCAGGCGTGTTATCCAGATAGCGTCGGCGCGGTGCAGCCATTCAGGTCAAACCCTCATGTTCAGTCATACCGTGGTCGTAGGAACCCAAAATACCACGCAGGCCAAGCAGCACGGGCACACCAAAAATAACGGGGATCACCGCCATAGAGTAGCGAATGCCCTCCACACCAAAGACGTAATCATTGAGGAGCGCCACCGCAGTGGGGCCAAGAAAAAGCCCGGCCATACTGATACACATATAGTAGAGCGCCACGGTCTGCGCCTTGATGGGGCCCGGCGCGATCCTGAGGAGTGCGGTCACCCCCATCGCCGACGTCATACCAATACCCATGTTATTGAGCGCAAAGACCCCCATCGCCAATGGGGCTGAGGGCATCAAGGGGAAAAGCGCTCCCGTCAGCACTGTGGCGAACACGCCAAAGAGTGCGATCTTCATCGCCGCGTCGCGCTTACCCTGTGCAATCCAGTGGTCGCATAACCACCCTGCAGACAAGACTGCCGCCGGGCCGCAGATAATCAGCAGCACGCCATTGATCGAAGCGTAGTAG
>JAAEZV010000516.1 GCA_018222695.1 Gammaproteobacteria bacterium | reverse complement strand
GCGCTAGATCACCAGCGCCCAAACGTTTGGCAAACCACCGCAACCCTCGGCCTTCACCCGAGCCACCCGCATTCGTGGCCTCAGCGACCTCTACCGGCCTCAGATGCCTCTGTCTGAGCGTCCATCGCACTTGACGATCGGAATCACCTTCCAGCACACCTTTGACCAATTTGCCCTCATCGTTGAGAGCCTTGTAACGAAAGGCCGTCATGAATCAGTTGACCGCAGTCACCCGCAGTACTTCCTCGAGGCTGGTCTCACCACTGATAATCCGACGGCGACCATCGGCATCGATACCGGGGCTTTGCTCTCGGGCGAGGCGCAACAGCGATTGCTCCCCCTGACCGTCGTGGATCGCTTCACGGAGTGCGTCACCAATTTCGATCAGTTCGTAAATACCCGTTCGCCCGCGATACCCGGTCATGTTGCAATGTTCGCAGCCCTGGGCACGGTAAAGCTGGACGCTCTCATGCGTGAGTCCCAGTCGCTCCCGCTCGGCATCACCCGGCTGATAAGGCTCGCGACATTCCAGACACAGGAGTCGCACCAGTCGCTGCGCCATCACGGCCAGCAGGCTCGATGACAACAAGAACGGCTCGACCCCCATGTCCTGCAATCGGGTCACGGCGCCGATTGCCGTATTAGTGTGGAGTGTCGACAGCACCAGGTGGCCCGTCAGCGACGCCTGAACCGCAATTTCAGCGGTCTCCAGATCACGTATCTCTCCCACCATGACCACGTCGGGGTCCTGTCGAAGAATGGCTCTTAACCCCCGGGCGAAGGTCATATCGACTTTGGGATTGACCTGGGTTTGCCCTACCCCGGGCAACATGTACTCGACCGGGTCTTCAATCGTCAAAATATTGCGCGAGCTCTCATTGATGCTGGACAACCCGGCATACAGCGTTGTGGTCTTACCCGAGCCTGTGGGCCCGGTTACCAGGATGATTCCGTGGGGGCTCGCCAGAGCGCCTCGATATCCGGAATCGACCTGTTCATTCATCTGCAGCTCACTGAGGTTGAGCCGCCCAGCCTGTTTATCAAGCAGTCGCAACACCACACGCTCACCATAGGCGGACGGAATAGTCGACATGCGAATGTCGATGCCATGGCCCGCTATGCGCACCGAGATGCGGCCATCCTGCGGCACGCGCTTCTCGGCAATATCCAGCTTTGCCATCACTTTCAGTCGGGAGACCAACAGCGGCGCTAGCGTCCGCTTGGGAGAGAGAACCTCGCTCAGCACGCCGTCCACCCGGTAGCGAACGCTGAGGCGCTCCTCGAAGGTCTCAATGTGAATATCAGATGCCTGCTCTTTGACTGCTTGAGACAAAATAGCGTTGATCAGACGAATAATCGGCGCGTCGTCGTCGGCATCCATCAAATCGCCGACGTCGGGCAGCTCCTCCACCAGTCGCGACAAATCGATATCCGAGGACAGGTCCTCGGCCATCTGTGCCGCCTCGTTCTGTGTGCGCTGATAGGCCACGCTGAGTCGCTGACGAAACTGGTCCTCATCGAGTGGCTCTAGTGAGAAC
>JAAEZV010000046.1 GCA_018222695.1 Gammaproteobacteria bacterium | reverse complement strand
ACACGCTGGTAACGGCGATCGAGAACGGAGACGTGCTGGCCGCTCAGGCACGCTTTACCGAGCTAGCCGAAATGGCGCCATCCGATGTCCGGCTGATTGCGCTGGAAGATCGACTTGCCGCATTGCCAGCAGTGATCGCTGCTCTGGATACCGCAGCCGGGAGAGAGGCGTCGGGTGACCTGGGTGCCGCAGTTGAGGCTGCCACTAACGCCACGCGAGCAGACCCCGCCCACCAGCGGGCAGCCGCCCGCCTGAATGAGCTGCGCACTGCGCTAACACGTCAGCAATTCACCGACGCCATGACCGCGGGGTACGGCGCCATGGGGGCGAAGGCCTTCGACAACGCAGAGCAACAATTCCGTGCCGCTGCGAAGCTGATACCCGGCGCGCCGGAGCCCGGTGCTGCACTGATTGAACTGGAGCAGGCCCGCACCCAGAACACCTTGCTGGGGTTGCGTGAACAAGGCACGCAAGCCGAGCGCGAGGAGCGCTGGGCCGACGCGGTGGGTCTGTACCAGAAAGCCCTTGAGATCGACACGCTCATGCTGTTCGCCACAGAAGGTGTGGCACGCGCCGAGCCGAGGGCTGACCTGGACACACGGCTGGAGACCATGCCAAAGGAGCGCGACCGCCTCATCGACGCTCGTATCATGCGCCTCGCACAAGAAACACTCGCCGAGGCAGAAGCGATTGCCGACCCCGGCCCGCGTTTGCAGGCGCAAATGACCGCGGCGCGCGATACCCTCGCCTATGCCAGCACCCCTGTGGCGGTGACCATGATCTCCGATGGACTCACCGACATCACGCTGTTGCGCGTCAGGCGGCTGGGCACGCTGGCAGAACAGACACTGTCGCTGCGTCCCGGTGTTTACACCGCCGTGGGCATCCGCAACGGTTACCGCGACGTGCGGATCAAATTCGAGGTGCGACCCGACCAAGCGAATGCGGTCGAGGTACGCTGTGTCGAGACGATTTGAGCTAGCACCATGACCGAACGCGACTCTGACAGCGACACACCTGACACGTTAAAGCCTGACGCGTTCTCACCGGCAACGCCCTCGCAGGGCGGTGACCAGTTGGCAGCGACCGCCTTCGAGCCGCTGAGTCAGTCATCCGAGCAAAAACAGCGTGTCAATGCGACCCAGATTGCGCTCGGCGTTGCCGGGGTGCTGATCGCTGCGCTGCTGTTTTTTCTCTTCACCGCGCGCTCCCTCACCCTGAACATTGATGCCGAGGCGGAACCCGACTTCTCACTGAGTGGACTGAACTGGTCCTTTGGAGAGCGGCTTCTGGTGCGACCGGGGAACTACACGCTCTCGATTAACGCCGAGGGGTATCACCCCTACGAGCAGACCATTACGGTGGGCGATGCCGATACCCAGCAGCTCGATATTCGCCTTGCCCCCCTTCCCGGCACGGTGACCATCGCCACGCAACCCGCCGGCGGCGAGATCATTCTGGATGAGCTGTCCCTGGGGTCTGCACCGCTGGTGGACCTGACGCTCGAGGCAGGCGTTTACCGTGTGGAAGCCGTGCTCGATCGCTATCAGCGCTGGCAAGGACAAATCGACGTCGTTGGCCGTAACCAGAGCCAAACGGTGGACGTCGTGTTGTTGCCGGATTGGGCGAACGTCCGATTCAGTGCGACGCCCGCCACCGTGACCGCAAGCATCGATGGCCAGCCCGCCGAGACAACTGCCACCGGTGTGGAAGTGCTCTCGGGCGAGCGCGAGCTGACGCTCAGCGCACCGGGCTTTATGCCCCTGTCGCTGCCTTTGAGCATCGTGGCGGGTGTGGATCAGGACCTCGGCGCGGTGACCCTGACCCCGGCTGACGCCACCATGACGCTGGAGAGCGCGCCTCCGGGTGCAGGTGTGACGGTGGACGGCGCGTTCGCCGGTCTGACACCGCTGGTGGTTCCCCTGAGCCCCGGCGATCGCCACGCCATCAGTCTCTCCAAGGCGGGCTACCTCGGCGCTAGCCTCTCACTGACTTTGGCCCGGGGGGAAACCGCCAGTCGGGCCATCCCGTTGAAACCCGAGTTGGGTGAGGTGCGTTTTGCCATCGAGCCGGCAGAGGCGGACATACTGATTAACGGGCAGCGCGTGGGCTCGGGGAGTCAAAGCCTCTCACTCCCAGCGGTGAAGCAGCGTATCGCCGTGCAACTTGAGGGCTATGCCAGCTTCGAGACCGAGGTGCTGCCGAAACCTGGGCTGCCGCAGCAGATCAGCGTGACGCTTTTGACCGAAGCCGCCGCGCGTAAGGCGGCGATGACGCCGACGATTACCACGCCGCTGGGCCAAACGCTGGTGCTGGTGGATCCCTCAGTAGAAGCCCAAAACCCCTTCACCATGGGCGCGTCGCGCCGCGACCCGGGACGGCGTGCCAACGAAGTCGAACATCCGGTTGAATTGCGGCGCGCTTTCTACATTGCGAGCACCGAAACCACCAACGCGCAGTTCCGCCAGTACGAGGCCACCCATGACTCGGGCCTGATCGAGAGCTACTCACTCGATCGCGACCACCAGCCGGTGGCAGGTATCAGCTGGCAGCAAGCAGCCAGCTTCTGTAACTGGCTGAGCCGGCTCGAGGGCCTGCCGCCTTTTTATCGCGAGAACCAGGGCATCATCATCGGCTTTAATCCCAGTAGCACCGGCTACCGTTTGCCCAGCGAGGCAGAGTGGGCCTTTGCTGCCCGGGTAGAAGGCGATGCCCTACGACGATTTGCCTGGGGAGATGACTTCCCCCCGAGCGCTGTTGTGACCAACGTGGCCGACAACACCTCGGCACTCGTCACCGGGCGCATTCTCAATGGCTACACAGATCAATTTGTCGTCTCGGCGCCGGTGGGCAGCTTCCCTGCAAACCATCGCGGATTGCACGATATGGGTGGTAATGTTGCCGAATGGGTACACGACGGTTACGCCATCCCCTCTGCGAATGCAGAGCTCGCGATCGATCCATTGGGCGCGCAGCGCGGCGACAACTACACCATTCGTGGTGGCAGCTGGGCACTCAGTCGTTTGTCCGAGCTACGCCTGACTTTCAGGGACTACGGGGAGCGCGGACGTGACGATCTCGGCTTCAGGATTGCGCGCTATGCGGAGTAGCGTGCCAGCACGCTCTGCGAGCGTTGCGGTACTGGCTGCGCTGTTCAGCGTTTTACTCGTTGCCCCTGTCTTTGGACAGGAGGCGGTCGAGCCCGAAGAGACAGCGGTAGTAGCAGAGCCCGACACTAACGTTGAATCCGTGGGCGACGAGGCGGTCGCGCCTGCTGTTGCCGAGGCGGGTACCGTGCTCGACTATGAACCCACCGAATCCATCTCAGAGGATCTCTCTGTGTCCTTTCCCGTGGATATCTGAGCCCGACAGGAGCCCCCTATGAAGCTGCGTTTACCCTCAGAGTTCCTCTATCAGGTGTTTGCCCTGTTGTTCGCCGTGATCGTGGTACACGCCGCCTATGTTGGCGTCATTCGCCCCAGCGCAGACTCACAGCTTGCGGTTCAGGCAGCCCAACAAGCGGCGGGCGAAGCCCCTGCTGGTAATCGTTCGCTCGCGATCGTGATCAAGGACTACGAGCAGGAGGCCTGCTTTATTCTGATGCTCTGGGCGCTGGCGATCATGGGCCTCAAAGCCTCCCGCACGCGCTCCGAGGCACACATGCTCAATCGGGAGCTGATTGCCATCCCTGAAGGCACCAGCATTCTGCCCCGGGACGCGCGCGAGCAGTCACGATCGCTCGAGGCGCTGCCCTCTGAAGAACAGGACTACCTACTACCCCGGGCACTGGGGAATGCGCTGAGCCGCTTCACCACCACCGGCAGTATTCCCGCGGTATCGGATGCGGTGCGCGAGCAGTGCGATATCGAAGCCGACCGGCTCGACTCGGAGCTCTCCATGGTCCGCTACATCTCCTGGGCGATTCCGTCGATCGGGTTTATCGGCACGGTGCGCGGTATCGGCGACGCGCTGGGTCAGGCCTACAAGGCCGTTGAGGGCGATATCTCGGGCGTGACCGTGAGCCTCGGGGTGGCCTTTAACAGCACCTTCGTGGCCCTCGTCTTGTCGATCATCATCATGTTTGCGCTGCACCAACTGCAGCTGTCCCAGGAGCGACTGGTGCTCAACACCCAGCGCTACATCGACCGCCATCTGCTGCGACACCTGTCGGTACCGCGCGGCTGATGCGACTCCTCGATTGCAACGACGCGTCACTGCGCCTGTGGAACGACGGCGACGCGCTCTGGTCACCCGGCGTTGTGTGGCTGAGCGGTGACCGCTATCAGTTTGGCGAGCCAGCCTGGGCACAAGCCCGCCGCGCCCCAAGGGAAATCAGTAACCGCTATTGGCATCGGCTTTCGACGCAGCCGCTGAGCCCGGCGCTGGGGCCCGCGCGACACACCGCCGACCTCGTACACGCCCATCTTGAAGCGCTGCTTAATGGCATGAGCGGCGATATCACGCTGGCGATTCCCGGGGCGATGGAGTCCGGGCAGTTATCGCTGTTGCTTGGCATCCTGCAGACCCTGCCCGTTACCGCCAGCGCTGTGGTGCACCGCAGCGCGCTAGTGGGGGCCGCCGCAGGGCAATCCTGCGCCCATGTCGAACTGCAGTTGCATCAGGCCAGTATTACGCTAGTTACCGTTGAGAATGGCGTCGCGCGGGCGGGCGATACCCAGCTTCTGCCAGGTCACGGTTTGCTCGGCCTGATGGATGACATTGCGGAGCGGATTGGCGAGCAGTTTGTGACCCAGACACGCTTCGACCCGCAACGACGCGCCGAGGCCGAACAGGCGCTTTATTTACAACTCCCCGACCTGCTCCGAGCGCTGGGCACCCAAAGCGAAGTCAGTTGCTCAGTGGAGGGCCATACCGCGCGCATCGCTGCGGATGCCCTGCGCCCTGTGGGTGCGGCATTCACTCAGGCACTCGCACCGCTGTTGCCCGCGGGCACCGCACACATTGCGCTAGACGCCATGCTGTCTGCCCTACCGGGACTGGACCTGCCCGTGCAGGCCACTACGACCGGCCCAGAGGTCATTCCTCTGATCGCAGGCACCATCGCACCATCGACGGGGGAACTGCACTTCCAGCGTGAGGCACCCTGCGGCAGCACGACCTCATCCGGGCATGCCCCGGCCGAACCAAAACATTCCGCCGCTGCATCGGCGCAGACCGACACAGAGCAGGAATCGCCGGAGCCCAGCCAAACGCCGGGCTCCGCAACCCACTCTCTTGTGGACGGGCATGCGGTGCCGCTCAGCCCGGGCAAGCACATCACCGACGGCGTGAGCGCGGCGGAGTCCGGGGTCATCGACATTGCGTCTGGCACCCCTGCTGAACTGAACGATCAGTCTGTTGCAGGGCGGGTCGCGGTCAATGCCGCCGATAGACTGTGTACCGGCGGGGTCGAGGTGCGCTTCATCACTGTGGATCCGTGATTCGTGGCCAGACGCAAGCGACAGTCCTCCACGTTTAACCTCAGCTTTCTCGACATCATGTCCTGCGGGTTCGGCGCGGTGGTGCTCGTATTCCTGATCATCGATCACTCCCTCGAAGTCGAGATCCGCACGGTGAATGCCGAAGTGCTGTCTGAAGTCGAGTTACTCGAGGAAGATATTCGCGAAGGCGAAGCGGGGCTGGTGCGCCTGCGCAATGCGCTCGATGAGGCCGATCTCGATATCGTGGAAGCCGATGGTCTGGCCCGGCGCATCACCGAGGAGCTCGATGAGTACGAAGCACTGATCGCCTCGATCGAAGAATCCGGCGTGAGTGACAGTGATGCCATCGCCAAACTGCAGGCTGAGATCAATCAGCTCGAGGAAGAGATTCGCCTACTCGAGGAGGCCTCCGAGGCTGAGGCCGGCCGGAGTGCCAGAGAGTTTGTGGGCGAGGGAAACCGGCAATACCTCACGGGTCTGAACCTGGGCGGCCGGCGCATTGCCATCATGGTGGATACCTCGGCCAGCATGCTGGCGAATCAGTTGGTAAACGTGATCCGCCTACGCAACATGGATCCCGAGCTACAAAAGCAAGCAGGCAAATGGACGCGAACGCTGGACACTGTTGACTGGCTGACCGCCCAGCTGCCGGTGACTGCCCAGTTTCAGGTGATGACATTCAATACTGACGCCAAGCCCGCGCTGGAAGGCACCGAAGCCCAGTGGCTGGAGGTGGCCGATACACCCAAGCTGGAGGCGATCAGTCTGGCGCTTCGTGAGCAAGTGCCGGCTGGCGGTACCAGCCTGCACAATGCCTTTGGCGCGCTGGCCGCCCTCCCCAGCCCGCCCGACAACATTTTCCTACTGACCGATGGCTTGCCGACTCAGGGTGAACGTGCCCCCCGGGGTAGCCGGGTCAGTGGCAACGAGCGCCTCAAGCATTTCCGCGAGGCCATTCGCCGCCTGCCACCGGGCGTACCGGTCAACACGATTCTGTTTCCGATGGAGGGCGACCCCATGGCCGCCTCAGAGTACTGGCAGCTGGCCCGCGCCTCCAACGGCAGTTTTCTGTCACCCTCAATAGACTGGCCCTGAGACTCCGATATGCCAGCACGACGCGCCCCTGCTGAATTTTCACTGTCCTTTCTGGACGTGATCTGCTGTGGCTTTGGTGCCGTGATCCTATTGCTGATGATTACCAAGACCGTGCAACCACAGGTGATTGAGCAAGCCATGGTCGATGCTGAATCGGCGGTCTCCGAGTTGACCGAGCAGCTGTTTGAGATCCGTGGCGAGACCACCATTCTCAACCGCGACCTCAATGTGAAGCGCGAACAAATCTCGGAATACGAGGAGAAGATTGCAATTCTGCAGGGCACCTTGGCACGCACGCGCTCCGAGTACGACGCGCTCAGCACGTCGCAAAATGCCAACGCCATCATCCGTGAACAACTGGCTATCGCCAGACAACAGCTCTCGGAAGAAGAACTCCGGCTACTGGGGCGCAACGCCGAGAAGAAGAATCAGCTGATTGGCGGTATACCGGTCGACAGCGAATACATCATCTTCATTATCGACACCTCGGGCTCAATGTTCTCCTATGCGTGGGAACGCATGCTTCAGGAAATGGAAGCGACACTGAATATCTATCCTGAAGTCAAAGGCATCCAGGTGCTCAATGACATGGGCAATTATCTGTTCAGTCGCTACCGTGGCGAATGGATACCCGATACCCCGGCCCGCCGCAGCCTGATCCTGCAGAACCTGCGCAATTGGAATGTGTTCTCCAATTCATCACCGGTAGAGGGCATCACCAATGCAGTGCGCACCTTCTACGACCCCGGCAAGAAAATTTCGATTTATGTATTCGGCGATGAATTCACCGGCGCCTCGATTCAGGAAGTGGTGCAAACCGTGGACCGTTTGAACGCAGAGGCCGCGGGTGGCGAGCGCCGCGTGCGCATCCACGCGGTGGGCTTTCCCGTACAGTTCATCAGGCCTCCCGAGCTGCAGGCGACGGGGGTACGGTTTGCTACACTGATGCGAGAACTGACCCTAAGGAATGGGGGTAGCTTCGTTGGTCTCAACGATTTTCGACCTTAATCCGTCCGGATTCGGACGATGGCTTCTGATGCTGTGCTTCACGCTGCTCGCTGCAGGGTGTTCCACCAAGCAGGTGGTCGTTGAGGGCAATTTCCCCAAGCCGCTGCTTGATCCACTGCCGATTACGCTGGGCGTGATCTATCCCTCCGCCTTTGCCGAGCACGAATTTTTCGATGAGGCCAAGGGGCGCGCCGAATCTGACTGGCTGGTGAAAACAGGCGAGGCGCAGGTTGAGTTTTGGGACATCCTGTTCGATGGCATGTTCGATGAGGTGGTGCACATCCGTGACTGGGAAACCGTTCAGCGCCGAGCGCCAGAAATCGACGGTGTGCTGATACCCGCCATCGGCGACTTGCAGTACACGATCCCGACCCACACCAACGTCAAGATCTATGAGATCTGGATGCGCTATGAATTCCGTTTGGTGGACATTGCCGCCATCCATCAGCAAGAGGATGGTGCGCTCAGCTTCAACCCCGATGAGCGTCTTGCCGCCTGGCCCATCACGGCCTACGGCAAGACACCTACTGCCTTCCTGCAAACCGATGAGGAAGCCGTCAACCTTGCCGCAGTGGTCGCGCTACGTGACGCGGGCGCACACTTCGTCACCTCATTCGGCGCCACACCCGACGTCGCTGTATGGCTAGACGGTATCGCGAGACGCGAACAGGATGCCGCGCGCTCATCGAGCGATCAGGCGGGCGATCCCCAACCTGTCGTCGATTCAGCCGAGGCATCACCCACCGGGGGTGAACCGGACAGCGGAGAGACGCTATGAGCGGGCAACGGATTGACCGACAAACAACTCGTATTGCCGGACTGATCCTGCTGGCAGTGCTTTTAGGCGGGTGCGTGAACGCCACCGTCGATGAGATGACCTACAACGAGCCCGTGGCTGGCATTGGTGAGTCCAGCGTGGTGATCCTCGGCAGGCGCCACAAGCCGGACTACGACACCGAATTCGACTTTATCGAGTGCATTGGGGATCACATCCACAGTGGTGACCCCAGTATCGAAGTGATCAATGAAATTGCCTTTATCAATCAGTTCTATCCCTGGTTCGAACCGCGCACCGCGCCGCTACAACCGCAAACGATAGATCGCTTACTGCAACTGCCCCCGGTCGCTGCGCGCTTTGACGAGATGAAACTCGAATACATGATCTGGATCGACGGCAACACCGAGAACACCGAGAGCACCGGATCGATGAGTTGCGGCATCGGCCCAGGGGTCGCGGGCTGCTTTGGCTTTGGCACCTGGGGAACCGAATCCGAATACGAAGCCACCATTTGGGATTTCACCGACAAGGTCGAGGTAGGCCGCGTTAGCGCCCAGACCAGCGGGCAGAACTACATGCCGGCCGTGGTCGTGCCGATTCCGATCATCGCGCCAGTACAAGGCACGGCCTGTGACAGTCTGGGCGATCAGCTGCTGGAATATCTCTCGGCCTTTCACTGAGTCATGAACGCTCTCTTCGCGCAGCGACTTTCTGTACTAACGCTCACAGTGCTTCTGTGGGCGGGCAGTGTCAGTGCCGCCTCCACCGTCACCATCGGCGGTAAATCCGTAGAACTGCCCGATGACATCGCGGAAGAACACCAAAAGCTCATCGATAACATTGGGATCTACGATGATCCGGAGCTCGACGCTTATGTTCGGGGGGTGGGTGAACGGCTATTGCGCGACTCGGGCATCACCAAGCCGGAATTCAGCTTTACGCTGCTGGACTCACCTGACATCAATGCCTTCGCGCTGCCTGGCGGACTGATTTACGTCAATCGCGGCCTCTTGGCGTATCTCGACACCGAGGCGGAGCTCGCCGGCGTACTGGCCCATGAGATTGGCCACATCACCGAGCGGCATCATTCGCGGCGACAAACTGCGTCGTTCACGTCCAAGGTCGCCGCCGTGTCTGCCTATATCC
The DNA here is from genome assembly GCA_018222695.1 of Gammaproteobacteria bacterium. GTDB lineage: Bacteria > Pseudomonadota > Gammaproteobacteria > Pseudomonadales > Halieaceae > Luminiphilus. Next base: position 682 of record JAAEZV010000046.1, on the reverse strand, counting down.
TGACCGGCTCAGGCGATGTCTATGACGCGGCCAGCATGTACGGCGCCGAGATCATCTCGGGTTTCGGCCGCGATATGGAATTGGAGGCCGACTCAGCCGGCGCGGAATACCTGCATCAAACAGGTTACGACGTGGACTCCATGCTCTCGGTAATCGGTGTGCTCAAGGATCAGGAGCAGTATCGGCGCGTGCAGGCTAAGGCAAGCGGCAAACCATCTGGCACCTACCACGGGCTCTACGCCAGTCACCCGCGCAACGACCTGCGACTGCAGACAGTGATCAGGGCCGCAAACGAGCTCGACATTGACGAGATGCCCGAGAACCCCGAGATCCCCGGCGAGTACCGCCGGCAGACCGAGGGGATGGTTTACGGAGCGAGTGCCGCTGCACAGGGAGAGCCAAACCGGTTCTATCACAACAAACTTAATTTCACCTTTGTGCACCCCCCGGGCTGGACGGTGAGCCAGTCGAGCCGGGCGATTGTGGCCACCTCCGCGGATGGCAGTCAGACCCTGACCATTGGCTTGGCACGCATTGACCCGGACAAGGACACCGAAGCGAGCCTCATTGCCAACGCGCAGGGAGACGTCACTGACTTCGAGGCGCTGGAGCAATATGGCCTGAACGGCTCCACCGCGGTGGCCTCAAGCGATGGGCAGTCCGTCCGGCTCGCAGTGATTGA
>JAAEZV010000045.1 GCA_018222695.1 Gammaproteobacteria bacterium | reverse complement strand
AAATTCAGATGGCGACACCCCTCGATTTTTACGCCGTCACTGATCACGCCATGTTCCTTGGCCTCGCGCTGGAAGCGGGCGACACCACCACGCCTTTTTCTCAGTACGCCGTGTCGCAGCCGCTGCATGACCTGAACGCCGAGGACAATATGGGTGAGCTGAGTTTGGTGACCCGGCTCGCGAACTTCGCCTCATTCATCCCCGATACTTTGGCGGGGATTCTCGCCGGCACTATTTCAGAAGAAATGGCGATCGGAGTCACCCGGCGGGCGTGGGCGGACATCATCAACGCCGCCGAGCAATACAATAACCCTGGGCATTTCACGACCTTTGTGGCCTACGAGTACACCTCGTCCACCGACGATGTGGGCAACCTGCATCGCAACGTGGTGTTCCGCGGCGCCGACAAACTGCCGGCCGTACCGTTTTCCCGACTGAACTCCCAAAACCCGGAGGGTCTCTGGGACTGGATGGATACACTGAGAGATCAGGGTATTGAGAGTCTGGCGATTCCCCACAACTCGAATGGCTCCAACGGCCAGATGTTCAAGCTGGTGGACTGGGCGGGTGATCCAATGGACGACGCCTACGCCGATCAGCGCATGCGCAATGAGCCGATTGTGGAGATCACCCAGGTCAAGGGCACGTCAGATACCCATCCGCTCTTGTCGCCCAACGATGAGTGGGCTGACTTTGAAATCTACAAGTTCCGCGTGGGCACCAGCCTGCACAGCGAAGAGAAGGGCAGTTACGTCCGCGAGGCCTTGCTAAACGGCATCGCTTTGGAAGCACAGGGTGTGAAGAACCCCTATCAGTTTGGCTTTGTGGCGGCGAGCGATACCCACGTGGCGGGCACCAGTGACGACGAGGAAACCTATTTCTCCAAGGCGGGCCTGCTGGATGGGTTGCCCGAGCGCCGCGGCTCGGTGCCGGTGGATACGATGTATGGCCTGATAGCGCGCTTTCTGGCCCCCGACACTTTGACTGAGGTCGAAGGCCGTACCTACACCTACGGCGGTGGCTTCGAGAGCTGGAGCGCCTCGGGTGTGACCGGTGTCTGGGCCGAGGAGAACACCCGGGATGCTATCTATGATGCATTCCGGCGCAAGGAAACCTTCGCCACTTCGGGCCCGCGCATGCGCGTGCGGTTTTTTGCGGGCCACGACTACGCTCCGGACATTCTGAATTCCGAGACCATGATCGAAGAGGCCTACGCGGGTGGTGTGGCGATGGGCGGCGAGCTTGCCAACTCAGGTGAGGCACCCCGATTTGTGGCCTGGGCCAGTGCCGACCCGCGCGGCACGGCGCTTCAGCGACTGCAGATCATCAAGGGCTGGGAGAAGGATGGTGAAACCTACGAAGAGGTCTACGACGTCGCCTGCTCTGACGGTCTGACCCCTGATCCCGATACCCACCGCTGCGGCGATAACGGTGCCCGGGTCAACATCTCAGACTGCAGTATCACTGAGGGCGTTGGCGCCGCTGAGCTGAAGACGGTATGGCAGGACCCCGACTATGACCCTGACAGCCGCGCGTTTTACTACGTGCGTGCATTGGAAAACCCAACCTGCCGATGGTCGACATGGGATGCGATCCGCGCCGGGGTTGAGCCGCGCCCTGACCTGCACACCACGCTTCAGGAGCGCGTCTGGAGCTCACCGATCTGGGTGCGTTAATAACCAGGCAGTCATTCGGCTCCTGGCTTTAGGGGGTGGTGCTAGCACTGCGTCACTCAAGACGTCAGATTTAACAGCGCTCCAGTAGTAGCGCGCTGCCGCTGCCGGCAGCGCCGCTGGCGGCGACGATGCCGTTGCTCAGCCGTTGACGGTGTAACTCATCAATCAATGTGCCGGTCATGATGGCGCCGGTGGCGCCCATCGGGTGGCCCAGTGCGATCACGCCGCCGTTGACGTTGAGACGTGAGTCGTCGATGCCGAGTACCTGGCGGGTTTTGACCACGGTCGCCGCAAAGGCCTCGTGTATCTCGAACAAATCGATGTCCTGAGCGCGGAGGTTTTGATCAGCCAACAGCGCCTCGGTCACCGCCACGCAGCCGCTCACCACTTCTAGCGGCTCGCCCGATGCCGTGGTGCTCATGACAAGGCGCGCTTTGGGCGCCATACCGAGTGACTTCCCCAGCGCTTCGTCTCCGAGCAAAACCAGCGCCCCGGCGTCACACATTGCGGGTGAGTTGCCCATGGTGTGAACGTGCTCGATCGCGCTCAGTTCGGGAAACTTTTGCAATTGCACCTGATCGGCGCCCGCCGCACCGAGCTCCGCAAACGCGGCGGGTAACTTCGCCAGTCGCTCTGCCGTCATGTCAGCGCGGATACACTCGTCCTCACTGATCATCCCTCCGGGTGTCTCGACGGGGACGATCGACTGAAACCGCCCCTCCTGCTGCGCCAGGGCGGCGCGCTGCTGGCTCTGCAGCGCAACGGCGTCGCAATCTTCCCGGTTCGCGCCAATGCGCGTGGCGATCAGATCGGCACCGCTACCCATCAACAACATCTGATGGCGGACGGCATATGCGGGGTCGCTGAAGACCCGTGCCTCGTCAGACAGCATGGGCACGCGGGACATCATCTCGACACCACCGGCGACGACTGCCTCGGTGTAGCCGGCCGCAACCTTGAGCCCTGCCAGCGCAATGGCATCGATGCTGGACGAGCAAAAGCGATGAACCGTCAGCCCGGATACAGACTCTGGCCAGCCGGCGAAGAGCGCAGAGGTTTTGGCGATATTGCCGGCTTGTTCGCCATGTTGGGTGACGCAGCCCAGAATCACCTCCGACACGCGCACAGGGTCTAGCTGATTGCGCTGCGCCAGGGCCTGATACAGCGGCTTCAGTAACTCAGGTGGCGTTAAAGGGTGCAGTCCGCCGTTGGCTTTGGCCCGGGTCCGCGCGCTACGAATGGCATCGTAGATAAAAACATCTTTCACGAACCCACGCCTACGACAAAGCTGGCGCAGGTCGTCGTGCTGCCGCCCACATTGAAGGTGATCATATTCTCGGCATTGGCAATCTGATAATCACCCGCCTGACCGGTGACCTGTCGCGCGCAATCGAGCACCATGCGGACGCCCGTTGCGCCAACGGGATGCCCCAGCCCAATCAGTCCGCCACTGGGGTTAATCGGAAAGTCACCGTCCCGGGTGATGCGGCCTTCTTCCACCGCCTTCCAGCTTTCTCCGGGGCCGGTCAGGCCACAGTGATCAATCGCCATGTACTCGGTGATCGTGAAGCAGTCGTGGGTTTCAAGACCATCGAGGTCAGTAATGTCTGTCATCCCCGCTCGTGCCCGCGCGTCGGCCAGTGCCTGCGCCGCATGCGGAAATATGAGGTCGTGATCTTTCGAGGCAGCCAGTTTCGTTTCCAACAAAATGGGTGCGGAGCGGTGCCCCCAGCCTTTGATGCGCGGCATATCGGCGAGCTGTAGGCCACGATCCTGACTGTGTGCCCGGGCGAAGCGCTCACTGGCCAGAATCACGCAGGCCGCTCCGTCGGTGATCTGCCCACAGTCGAGTTTGCGCACCCGGCCTTCGATAGAGGGGTTGAGTGCGGGGTCGTTGCCAAAGCTGCCCTCGGCAAAGGCCCAGTCTCGTGTCTGTGCCCGTGGGTTCTTCTTAGCGTTGCCAAAATTAATCTCGGCAATGCGTGACAGCGGTTGGTCGTCAATGCCGTAGCGGTGGTCATACTCTTGGGTAAGGCGATCAAACAGAAAAGGCCATGGAAACTCACAGCTCGTCGCTTCATGTCCCTGCCAGGCGGCGGCCCCCAGATATTCGGCTCCGGTTCTACCATCGACATTGCGCATCAGCTCCAGGCCAACGACGCAGGCAACATCATAGTGGCCGGCTTCAATGTCGCGCATGGCCGCCAGCAGGGCCATTGACCCCGAGGCGCAGGCGGCTTCGTGCCGAGCGGTCGGCAAATTGCCGAGCTCCGGGTACACCTGGCCAAAGAACCCCCCGATCAGGCCTTGACGCGTAAACAGGTCGCCCACGAAGTTACCCACGTGGCCCACCTCAATCTGAGCCGGCTCGATGGCCGCGTGCTGAACCGCGTCTTGTAGAGCTGCGGCAAACAGGTCGTAGATCTCTAGATCTTCCCGCGCCCAGTTACGCGCAAAGTCAGTTTGGCTGCCGCCGAGGATATAAATAGGCGCATGCATGGTGATTCTCCCTGTACTGACGCTGATCCTAGGCGGCGCGCCGTGGGGTGGCAAGCGCTACCGGCCGGCCAGGTGCGCATTGCGGCCGGCCATTTTTCCTTGCTAGGCTGTTGCCCCGATAGCCGCACAAGCGAATGGGCGGAGACAACGATGAACCAAGCACTGCACCTTCCAGCTTATCCGGTCACTGATGACTGTATTGGCGGCGTCGCAGCATTTGAGCATACCCAGCCGTGGATTTATGGGCTCGATAACCCCTACCTGCATGGCGTTTATGCCCCGACCACGCTTGAGCTCAGCGAGTCTGGCCTGCGGGTGGAGGGTGAGCTGCCTAAAGACCTGTTGGGAACTTATTTTCGCAACGGCCCCAACCCGATCCACCAGCCGGAAAACCGCTACCACCCCTTCGACGGTGACGGCATGGTGCACGCCGTGTCGTTTTGCGAGGGCGAGGCTTCTTACCGCAATCGCTACGTGGAAACCGTGGCCCTCGCCGAGGAGCTTCAGGTAGGCCGCTCCACATCGAACGGTGTGATGGGCCCCTTTGATTTTGATGCCTCACCCTTTGGCATCAAAGACACCTCCAATACGGACCTGTTCTACTACGCAGGTGGCCTGATGACCTTGTGGTACAACGCCGGTCACCCCTACCGCTTGAACCCCCAGACGCTGGAAACCGAGGGCTACTTCGAGCTCGAAGGACGCAGCCACCGACGCCTGTCGGCGCACTCCAAGGTCGATTGGACGACCGGAGAGCTGCTGTTTTTTGATTACGGGGATGAGCCTCCCTACATGACTTGTGGTGTGGCTGATCCCTCCGGGAAGCTTCTGCATGAGGCCGAAATTGATTTACCCGGCCCGCGCTTACCCCATGACATTGGCTTCACGCCCAACTACACCATTCTTCACGATCTGCCGTTCTTTCATGACCCGAAGGTGCTCGAGCGCCATCATTTGCGGGTGCTGACTTTTCATCTTGATATGCCAACCCGATTTGGATTGATTCCCCGGTATGGCCGGGGGGACGAGATCCGCTGGTTCGAGTGCGAGCCCTGTTACATCCTCCATGTAAGCAACTGCTGGGAGGAGGGTGACTGGGTGGTGATGGACGGTTGCCGATCTACCAATCCGATGCCTTCAGCTACCAACGGAGAAGGAGAGCTTTCGCACATGCTGGCGTACATGCGCCTGGAGGCGAACAATTACCGTTGGCGCTTTAATTTGCGGACGGGAGAGGTGCGCGAGGGCAACATTGATGACCTCAATACCGAGTTCAATAAAACTAATCCACTTTATGCCGGGGTCAAAAGCCGTTTTGCCTATCACCAGCGTATTCCGCTGCTGGAGGAGGGTGGGCATACGCTGCGCTTTACCGGTTTGGTGAAGTACGACAATGAAACCGGTTGTCGGCAGCAGTGGGATTACGGTGAGGGCGTCTTCGGTAGTGAGGCGGTATATGCCCCCAAGGTCGGCGCGACCCGCGAGAATGCCGAGGACGATGGCTACGTGGTGACATTGGTGACCGACAGTACCGACTGGTCATCCCACTGTCTGGTGTTCGATGCGACGGATGTCGCGGCCGGCCCCATCGCTCGCGTCACGTTGCCGCAGCGGGTGCCGTTTGGGTTTCACGCCAGCTGGGCGCCTGGCATCTGATCATTCGTGCCAATGATGCTCAGATCTTGAAGAGCATCAACGCGGCAACCAGCACCATCAGTCCTGCCGCAACCTTGTTCAGGTTAGCGAGATGCCGCTCTGTGCTGAGGAATCGCCTCAGACCACTCCCGCCCGTGGCATAGAGCGTCATCGAGAGAAACTCCGAGGGCAGCATCACGCCCAGAAACGCAGCAAGTTGCTGGGGTGTTGAGTACTCCAGGGACATGAATCCGGGCAGCAGTGCGATCATGAACCCCCAGCCCTTGGGGTTCATCACCGCCGTCACGTATCCCAGGCTAAGCAGGGCGCCGGCGGACAAGTGCGGTTGGTCGTCGCCGTCCGCGAAGCGGGCGGGTTGTGTCCACAGCCGGTAAGCAATCCACAGCAGGTAGCTGCCACCCACCAACGCCAGCACGGCGAAATACACTTCCGATAGTGACTGGATCCAGGCGAGCAACAGCACGCAGGTCGATACCACCGTTGCGACGCCCGCTAATTCACCCCACATCATCCACAGCGTGCGCCGGTAGCCCTGTGAAAGGCCTAGCGTGAACGCCAGCGTCATACACATACCGGGTGTGAGCGAGATGGCGGCAATCGTGGGGATAAATACCCACAACAGCTCCGGATTCATGGCGGGGTAACCTCAGTACTTGAACAGCAGAACGACCAACGCCAGCAATTGAACCATATTGATGATGACCGACACACGATGCAGCGTGGCAAAGCGCGCACCCGCTGCGGCATCACCGGCGAGTTCGGCGTCGCGCAGTTGGTTGATGCGGGGCACCAGTTGCTGCCGAATCCAGAGTGTCGATAGCGCAATGAGCAGGCAGACAGCCCCCGCCAGGGGTGCACTGCTGATCCATAAGCAGCCCGCCAGACCGGATCCCACGATCAGGGCAAGGTAATACCGGGGAAAGAGTTTGCGTAGGAACAAGCCGGCTTGTTCGATCGGGAGTGCCTGAAAAACGGTGGGCGCTATGCCCACGGCGAAGAACAGCATGGCGCCTAAAGTGGCGGCAACGATGTAAAGCGCGAGTGTTTCCATAGTGAGCCTACTTTGAGCGCTGCTTGTATTGGGTCGCGCAGTATCCGCGCGATACTGACGGGTCCCGACGAGCGCCGTGTTTGGTGACGCGGCCCGAAACACGCTGGCGCCAGTTCCTGAACGCTTTCGATTTCAGCGACCGGCGCATCAACCGAATCACCGCTGCTTCGGGAAGCCCGTAAAGACGCTCAATGGCCTCAAAGGGCGTGCGGTCTTCCCAAGCCATCTCGATGACGCGCGAGTGGTCTGCTGCGCTAAGGCCACCCTTGGCTTCAGCCATTGCGCCTTTGCTCTCGGGTTCAGCCGCGGCGGTGGCGCGCAGCGAGAGTGTGATGTCTTTCATTTTGGCCTTAGTGGTGATGGTGTTCATGCTGGAGCAGCACGTCGCTGTGAGGCTCGGGGCCGGGGAGAAGCACTCTAGCGAAAACACAGGGCGATTGCCGGCTTGTCCAGCCGACATTGACCGTAACGAGCGGCCCGCCTAGGGTGGGCAGATGGAAGACGGGTGCGGGTGATGCGGGTACTGCTGGCAGGTGCAACAGGCTACATCGGGCAGGCAGTACTGCGCGAGCTGGTTGCTCAAGGTCATGAGGTGGTGGCACTGGTGCGGCCCGGCCGCCTACTCACGACGGACGCCCAAGATTCCGTGACCCGGATCGAAGTCTCACTGACAGACGATGCGGACTGGGACCAGCAGGTGCCGCCAGTGGACGGGGTGATCTCCTGTCTGGCGAGTCGGAGCGGCGCGCCCCGCGATGCGCGGCAGGTAGAATTTGAGGCTAATCGGAAGCTCCTTGAATACGCTGAGCGCGTGACAGCCCGTCACTTCGTGCTGCTCTCCGCCATTTGCGTGCAGATGCCCAGACTCGCGTTTCAGCGCGAGAAGCTGAAGTTCGAGGCGTTGCTGGCTGAATCTTCGGTGCCCGCGACAATTATCCGCGCCACCGCGTTTTTTCGCTCACTAGTGGGTCAGGTCGAGCGGGTCCGCGCGGGCAAACCCTTCCTGTTATTCAGCAGCGGCAACACCACCGCCTGCAAACCCATTTCCGATCGCGATCTGGCAAGGTTCATGGTGTCGAAGCTCGCGTCGCCACCATTGAGTACTGCGGTGCTGCCCATCGGCGGCCCGGGCCCGGCGCTCACGCCACAGGATCAGGGGCGGTTGTTGTGCGAGACGCTGGGCCGGCCTTTTCGCACCACCTCGCTGCCACCCGAGATGTTCGATTGGATCCGCTGGTTGATCAGCCCACTGGCGCTGGTGTCGCAACGGATCAGAGACCGCATGGAGTTTCTCCGGATTGCCAAGTTCTATGCCACCGAGTCGATGCTGTGCTGGGACGCGACTGCCGAGCGGTACGATGCTGAAGCGACCCCCGAGTTTGGCGACGATACGTTGCAGGCGTTTTACGCTGGGCTGGCGTCAGGTGAGATCGCGTTGCCCGAGCGGGGGGAGCACAGTCTGTTCTGAGTGTGAGGTCTGCCTCAAGCCGGCAACAGCATCACCGTCGCGACATGCGATTCACTCATTTCCACGGCATGGATGGGCGCTGCGTGCCAAGCCTGTGCCGCGCCGTTGGTGGGGGCCACGGTGAGTAACGCTTTGTCGGTGCGTGCGACCTCGACATCCTGAAAGCCCACCCATTCCTGCGTGAGTGGGTATTGGCACTTGTAGAAACTCTCCTTTGCGCTGAAGAACAGGGTGGCTTCAAGCGCGATTGCCTCCGGCGCCAGCGCGCTCAAATAGTCTGCTTCTCTCTCAGTGAACAGGGTTGGCCATAGCTTCGGTTCCACGCGGCCGATGGATTCCACGTCGACACCGACCGATTGGATTGCACTACGTTTGCCAACGGCGGCGGCACAGAGCGTGTCGCAGTGAGAGAGGCTACCCGTGCGATCACTCGGCCAGACAGGGGAACGGTCTACGGCGCGGCGCAGTGGTGCGGGCGGCAAACCGAGTTGATCAGACAGCGCGCGCGCTAGCTGCCGCCCGGCAACAAACTCCTTTTGTCGACTAGGTGCGGCGCTGGCAATGTCTTCCCACTCGTCAGGGTGAGAATCACCCGACAGCGCTTCGAGCGGCGCCCAAGCGATCGCGAGATCAGGGCCCGCTAGGTCAGGAAGAAGAGGGTGGATGGTCATGGCGCGATGGTATCACCGCGATGTGCCTGTAATGGTCGAGGCACCGCAGTGTGAAAGCCTTGTTGCGTAGACCAGTCTTAGACGGGAGGCCTACATCTGCCAGATCAGAGGTCGTGATTCTCGCTGGAGTTGATCGAAGGAGAGCGCTGTGATGCCCAGCTCAGAATCGCTAACGCCACCGCCAGCAGCAGCACGGCGCCGGCCTCAAAAAGCAGTTTGCTGGGCTCGGCCTCTTTGCCCTGCAGAATGATCAGCCGCGTGATGCCCGTGATCGCAATCAGCACCGGCAGGGTGACGGGCACGCTGTGGGTCGCGTAGTAGGCATAGGCCATGCCGATGACCTCAAGATAGATAAACAGCAACAGTAGGTCGGCCAGTCGGACGCGGCCTGCGTCAAAAAATGACGTGAGCTCCAGCGCCACCGCCAGCATGGTAAGCAGGCTGATGATGACCAGCAGGATGCGTTCGGCGGCGCTGAAGAAGCCCAGCACACCGCGATCAAGTTTCTCAGTCGCCTCGGGGTAATCGCCACCTAGCTGATGTTTTGACATCGCTATTTCCACCTTTTTATTGAGGGTCAGTAGAGGGTTATACGGGTCCAGTCCGCAACTCGTTCACGTATGCAAGCGGCGCCTCAATTCAGAGGAGGCAACAGTCTAGAGGGCAACTCCCGCTGAGAAGACAAGATCAAAGAGGCGGGCGTCAGTGCTCGATCCGCTAATCGAAGGCAGGGATGACCTTCTCGGCTGGTACCCATGGGATGTCCACGACTTCGGCCTCGCGCCAGCCATCGCCCGCATCCAGCGACAGCGTTGTACCCGTTGCGGCAAAAGCGGTTGGCACGTTGATGAGTGCGATGTTGTGCTCCAGCCGCGGTGACCAGCAGTAGCGCGTCACGTGGCCGACCACCTCATCGCCGAATTTCACATCCATGAAATGCTGATTCGGTGTCACCGGGTCGCCGCCAAAGTTGGCGCCTACCAAGCGGCGTTCCGGGCCTGTCTTAGCAATGGCCTGAAGCGCGGCCTTGCCGACATAGTCATGGGGTTTGTCGATATCTAGCAATCGATCCATACCGATCGTAAAGGGGCTGTCATTCAGGGTGATGTCACTGCAGTAGGAGAGCAGCGCGCCTTCCATACTGCG
>JAAEZV010000515.1 GCA_018222695.1 Gammaproteobacteria bacterium | reverse complement strand
GAACCTGCCTGGTAACGGGCAACAGGTCGTCGCGCCGCCACCGGGGTGCATCAGCAGAGCCTGCTGCTCATTGCCTTCGACGGGTCTGGCGCGAACTCTATGCTGCCCGCAGCGTGAGCTAGACGCTCGTTCGTTTAGGCTGCGGATCGCGGGGCTGTTCTCAACTCTGCCGGTTTGATACGTTGACGCCTCAGTGAATCCTAGAGGTTAAACCGTGTCTGTTATCGAAGTTCATCAGGAAGCCGGTGTCGCACTCGTGACGTTGAATCGTCCCGACGCGCATAACGCGCTAAATAGAGAATTGTCCGAGGCCATCATTACGACCTTCGCCGACCTTGCGGCTGATGAGGGAGTGAGAGCCATTGTGTTGACAGGTTCGGGCCGCGCTTTTTGCGCAGGTGTGGACCTCAAGGCACTAACGGATGAACCTGAATTGCTGTCGAGCGGGCTGGGCCTTGGGCCCGAGTCACCCATTGTGGTAGCGCTGGAGCAGTGTCCCCAACCCATCATCGGTGCTGTCAATGGCGCTGCTGTAACGGGGGGATTTGAGTTGGCGCTTGCCTGTGATTATCTGTATGCCAGTGAGCACGCGCGGTTTGCTGATACCCACGCCCGCGTGGGCATTTTGCCCGGTTGGGGTCTGTCACAGAAGTTATCGCGCATCATCGGTATTAATCGCGCGCGCGAGATGAGTTTGACCGGCAATTTCATTGACGCGGAGCGCGCCGAGGCGTGGGGGCTGGTCAATCGTGTCTGTGCCGCCGATAGCCTGCTGGACGAGGCGCTGGCCAGTGCGGCACAAATCGCTGATGCCGACCCCAAGGCCGTTTTCGCGCTCAAGGCGCTGATGAATGACGGGATGAAGGAATCCCTCGGGAATGCGTTGGTGCTGGAGGGCGAGCGCGGCAATGCCTTTGCCAAAACGGTGGATTACAGCCAGATGAGCGCCCGGTTAGCGGCGCTGCGCCAGCGAGCAGCTAAACAGTGAGCGCAGCGTTCCGGCCTGTCATGCAATCACCCGTCTCGTTTTCGAGAAGGGACTCAAGGCCATGATCTGGTTGATGAGTGGCGTCTTCCTTTGGAGCGCGGCGCATCTCTTTAAGCGCGTAGCGCCCGAGGCACGAGCACGGCTCGGCAATGCCGGCAGACCGCTGGTGGCACTGCTTCTCTTGGCATCTGTTGTGATGATGACGCTGGGCTACCAGCAGGCCTCGACCACTGTGTGGTGGGGTCGCCAGATCGCCTGGGTGGGTGCGAACAACGTGTTGGTTTATCTCGGCTTTTACTTAATTGCTGGGTCGCAGGTGGGCGCTCGGGTCGCGGGTGTGATCCGGCATCCCCAGCTGACCGCCGTCAAGCTGTGGGCGCTGGCGCATCTGCTTGTGAATGGCGACTCTGCGTCACTGCTACTTTTCGGCGGCCTGCTTGTCTGGGCTGTGCTGGAAGTGGTGATGATCAATAAGCAGGACGCCAAGCCGCGATTGAGCAAACCCCAGCCGTCACTGCCCCGAGAGTTCGCTGCAATTGCGATCACACTGCTCATC